>JAQWPM010000002.1 GCA_029245345.1 Longimicrobiales bacterium | reverse complement strand
GGTCGGTGGGCTTAATCACCGATATGCCCGCCCCCTCGCTGCCTGATTCGTCGGTGCCCATTGTTGAGTCGCGGCGCCACTCGGACGGGGTTTTCGACACCCACACGGATCAGGAATTCAGGACCTTTTCCAACTCACGGTACCAATGGAGGAAGAAGCCCAGCGGGAAGCACGGGCGCGTCACCGGCCGGCCATGGGATCCCGGCTTCGGCCATCGCTCGACGGAGCTCCGGGAGATCCCGATCCAGCAACGGCCGCAGAACGGCGAGGAGTTCCACCAAGTCGCGGTGGGCACGATTCGTGAGGCGGCTCTGGTCGGCGGTGGGGCCGTGCGTCCACCCCTCGGTGGTGCTGTAGAGGCGGGTGACGAGGGTGGAGAGGGGAAGTACGGTCTCCTGCTGAGCGATGCCTTGCTGGCCGGGGCCCTCCAGCACGACCTGCAGGCGCCGCGCTCCGGCCTCCAGCTCGCGAGCTCGCTCGGTGAGCGTACCCGGGGCATCGGGGAGTCCGGCCAGGGACTCCAGTACGGTCGCTGCCTGAACAAGCATGGTGTCCACCGCCGATCCGGCAAGCGCGACAGCGCCTACTAGGTCGGCCTGTAGCGCCAGAGCAGCGTCCAGTGCCCGTCGAGCCCCGTCGGCCACCGAAAGCCCGGGATCCATCTGAACCTGCAACGGCCGAACGTGCACCTGTTCAGCCACAGTTAGGCGCACCTGATACGAGCCCGGAAGCACGAACCGCCCCCGAAAGCGGCGGGAAGGTTCGCCGTCGCCCCCAATCGGAGCTTCGTGGCGCAGGTCCCACACGATCCTGTGAACGCCTCGGGCAGCGGTGGAGTCCTCCACCCGCCGGACCACATTTCCCGCGCCATCGAGGATCTCCAGTACCACGGGCTCGCCTACAGCGGCATCGCCGATCCAGTAATCCAGTACGGCACCCCTGGGCGGGTTCTGGGCGGTCCAGTAGTTGTCCCCAACGGAGCCCCTGCCCCGGTTCACGTCCCTGATCTGGGTCGCCGTCCGGAGAGTAGCCAGGTGGCTGTGGCCAGCCACGACCGCCGGCGTGAGATCCTCCAGAAGCCCAAGGTCGTCCAGGACCCAGAATCCACGTCCATGTGTTCCAAGCACCAGATCGTTCTCTCGAGGGTGCACCACCATCCCGTGCACCGCCACCGTCGGGAGGCCGTCCCCCAGAGGGAGCCACGATCCGCCACCCGTGTTGGAGAAGAAGACGCCGAGCTCGGTGCCCACGAAGACCAGGTCACCGTTGCGGGGGTGCACGGCCACGCTCCGCGCGGAGCCAAAGGCGGGGAGGTCGCCGGTGACATCACGCCAGGTGGCGCCGTAGTCGTCACTCCGAACCACGAAGGGCTGAAACGTGTTGTCTTTGTGGCCGTCGAAGACGGTGAAGAGGGTTCCTTCGCTCACGGAGGACCACGCCACCATGGCCACCTTCGTCATCTCCGGCACACCTGAAAAACTGGAGGTGCGGAGCCAATTCTGCCCATCGTCGCGGGTCACCTGCACCAATCCGTCGTCGGTGCCCACCGCCACCAGTCCAGGACGCACGGACGAGGCCGCCAGAGTGGTGATGTTTCCGTACTGGGCCGTGCTGGCGTGGAGGTCGATCGCGTCAGGGGGTTGAATGCGCCCCTGCAAAGGGAGGGAATCCCGGCTGATTTGCCGGGTCAGGTCCGGACTGACGGCTTCCCAGGAGTCCCCCCGATCCCGGCTCCGGAAGACCACGTTGGCCGCGAAGTAGAGCGTGCCGGGATCATGGGGTGAGATCAGTAGGGGCGCACTCCAGTTCCAGCGGTACGGGGGAACCTCCGCGTCTTGGGGCTGCCAGGGCTGGATCCTCCGGCGCTCACCCGTCGTACGGTCCGTCCGATAGAGGACCCCGTACTGGGACTCGGCATAGATGATGTTGGGGTCCGTGGGGTCCACCTGCGAGTAGAACCCGTCGCCGCCCGCTGTGTAGGTCCAGTCCTCATTCGAGACCCCCGACGAGAAGCGTGTCCCCACGGGTCCGCCCCATGACCCGTTGTCCTGGGTTCCACCGTAGACGTGGTAGAACGGCTCCTGCATGTCCACGGAGACCGTGTAGAGCTGCATGACGGGGACGTTGGACTGCCAGAGCCAGCTCTCGCCCCGGTCCCGCGAGATGTAGATCCCCCCGTCATTCCCCACCATGAGGTGCTCGGGGTCGCTCGGGTTCACCCACAGGACGTGATGATCCACGTGCACCGCGGCTCGTATCAGGTTTCGGAAGGTTCTGCCCCCGTCCTCGGATACATACATGGGCGTCATGGGCACGTAGACGCGGTCCGGGTCCTCGGGGTCACAGATCAACTCACCGTAGTACCAGTGGCTCTGGATCTGGGAATTACGCCTTTCCCAGGTGGCGCCGTCGTCGTCGGATCGGAAGATGCCGCCGTCGGGCCCCACGGCGCTGGCGTATATGATGTTCGGGGCGCCGGGGCAAAAGGTGATCCCAACGCGCCCAACCGGACCCGTGGGGAACCCGCCGCCAACCCGGCTCCAACTCTCTCCACCGTCCTCACTCCGGAAGAGGCCGCCCTCGGATCCCCCTCCAATCATGCTCCATTGGCGCCGCTCTCGCTGGAAGGTCGCGGCAAAGAGCACGTCGGGATTCCTGGGGTCCATGCGCACCTCCACGACCCCCGTCTGGTCGCTGATCTCCAGCACCTGCGTCCAGTTGGCGCCTCCATCGGTGGTGCGGAAAAGCCCCCGCTCCGGGTTGGGGCCCCATAGAGAGCCCATGGCCGCTACGAAGACCACATCGGGGTCTTGGGGATGGACGAGGATCCGCCCCACATGGCGACTCCCCTCCAGCCCCATGTTGCGCCACGTCGTCCCTCCGTCGTCGGACCGGTAGACGCCGTCACCGTAGGACGAACTCCGGACGCTGTTCTGCTCGCCGGTCCCCACCCAGACGATGTCCGGGTTGGACGGAGCCAGCGCGATGGCGCCTAAGGACACGCTCCCCTCGTTCTCGAACACGGGCCTCCAGGTAGTGCCCGCGTTCTCCGTCTTCCATGCGCCTCCCGAAGCCGACGCCGCGAAAATGACGCGGGTGTCCCGGGGGTCCACGGCGAAGGCGGTGATCCTTCCACTGGTGATCGTCGGACCCAGCTCGCGCCAGGCGAGTGCGCTCAGGTCCGAGGACCGAAGGGTCTCACCGGCATTCTGCGCCTGAGCATGGGCCGGCTGGGATGGAGAAAGGAGCGTGGCGGAACAGGCGAGGGCTGCGAGGATCGCGCGAAAGTGAATGGGGCGGACCGAAGATGCCAGCTTCATCTAAAGCCCCGACTCTAAGCGCGTATTGACCACCAGCTCCGGCACCGACGCGTTGTTCGGCAACCCGAGCAAGAACGCGACGATCTCCGCCAGGTCGGCGGGTTGGATCCGCTCGTCGACCGGGGTCACACCCGGAATCGACTGGATCATCGGGGTGTCGACCGCACCGGGGCAGAGCGCCGTGACGCGGACACCGTGCTCCCATCCGGCGGCCTTCGCGGCGTGGCTCATGGCCATGAGGGCGTGCTTGGACATGGCGTAGCCCACCGACACACCGGCCCGGTAACGCTTCGCGTCGGTCGAGCCGACGTTGATGATCCGGCCGCCGCCGGTCTCGGACAGATGCGGCAATGCATGTCGGATGAGCCGGAACGGCGCCTTCACGTTGACGGTCCAAAGCTCGTCCAGGAGATCCTCGTCACCCTCGTCGAAGAAGACCTGCCGCAAAATGCCCGCGTTGTTGATCAGCACGTCGATCTGCCCGAAGTGCTCGGCCGTCGCGTCGACCCACGCCTTCGCGGTGTCGGCCTCCCCGGCCTCAAACCGATGGATGAGTCCACCATCGGCCTCAAGACCCGGAAACGCCTCGCGAGCCGCGTCGACATTCCGCACGCCGAGCGACAAACGGAAGCCGTCTTCGGAGAGGCGCCGAGTGATGGCCGCTCCGATTCCTCCGGTAGCTCCGGAGAGCATCACGACCCGGCCGTGTGGATCGATCATCTAGAACAAGCCCTGATAGACGCCACCGTCGTTGATGATGTTCTGGCCGCTCATAAATCCGGACTGCGCGGCGCAGATGTACGCCACGAGATCACCGCACTCCGAGGGTTCGGCGAACCGCCCCGCGGGGCATCCTTTCTTGCGATCTTCGACGATCGCTTCGTAGGTCGTGTTCCCGCGCTTGGCGTGCGCGTGCAGGTTGGTGTGCAGCGCCTCGGTGCTGAAGAGCCCTGGGGCGACGGTGTTGATGGTGACGTTGTGTGGGATCAATTCGCGCACCATCGAGGCGATCGCGCCGCTCAACCCGAGGCGTGCCGCGTGGCTCGCGGCAAAGTTGATCTGCGGGAACTTGATGAAGCTGACGGACATGCTGACGATCCGTCCGAAGCGCCGCTCGCACATTCCGGGAGCCACCGCCCGGATGAGGTCCAGAGTCGAATAGAAGTGGGCTTCCATCCAGAAGTCCCAATCCGCCCGGGTCATGGTCCGGAAGTCGTCCGGCGTCTGCTTCACACCCGGATTGGCGACCAGGATATCGGGTTCGGGGCAGGCCTCCAGAACCGCCGCCCGGCCTGAATCTGAAGTGATGTCACCGGGAACGGCGTGAACCGTCCCACCCGTGCTCTCCGCGATCTCTCGCGCCGTCTCTTCGAGCGTCTCTTTGGTGCGGGCGGTGATCCACACCTCCGCGCCCTCCCTGGCCAAAGACGTCGCACACGCGCGTCCGAGTCCCTGGCTGGCCGCGGTCACGATGGCGCGGCGCCCCTGGATCCCGAGATCCATGGCGTTACTCCCCCGCCTCGGGTGCGAAGGAGCCGGCCAGCAGATGCGGGGGCACACGGAAGCGGCCTGCTGCGTCCCGGAACTCCTCGCGGTCGCTGATCACATCGGCGGTATCACCGGTTACGAGCACCGTCGCCGGAAGTCGCTGCGCGTTGTAGCGCGCCGCGCTCGACTCGCAGTAGCCCCCGGTGTCGAGGAAGGCCACGAAGTCACCCCGTTGAAGCGGCGGCATCTTCCGGTGCCGGCCCAGTTCATCTGAGTTGCAGAGCGGGCCGACCAGGTCGACCGTCTCGGTTCCCTCGGCACCGGCGTTCCGGACCGGGAGGGCGTGGTAGTACCAGTCGAGTATCGCCGCCCACGAAATGTGGTTGGTCGACAGATCGAGATTGACCCACTTCTTGGTGTCACCGGTCTTTATGGCGCCCACGGTTCCGACGGCTACACCCGCGGGTCCGGACAGGGCACGGCCCGGCTCCAGGCGGAGCTTGGGGAGCGGGAAATCCAGACGCGCGGCCTCGTCCTTGATCGCCTTCGCGCACTCCCGGGCATAGTCGTCCGCAGTAGGAGCGCTGTTGTCGTCCATCTGTGAGTTGGGGCCCGTTCCGTACCACTTGCCGAAGGTCCAGCCGCCGCCAATGTCGATGGTGGGTGCCACCCAGCCCGTTTCATCACGTATATGCCCGGCCCAGGTGATCATCTCGCCGGCCATCACCGCGAAGTCGTTCGCAACGTTGGACATGCGACTCAGGTGGAAGTGGATCTCCACCAGCTTCATGTTCGACATGGATTGCGCGCGCTTCACAATCTCGACCGTCTGTTCGCGGGTCATGCCCCATTTCGTGGAGTCGCTCTGCTCCTTCATCGTTCCCGGTCCATGCATGGCGACGCCCTGGCGTTCGGCGAGGGGGTCGAGATCGAGCGCGAGGCGGATCCCAATGTCCACGTCCTTACCGAGCCGTTTAGCGACCGCGTCGATCCGGTCGAGCTCGTCCATCGCATCGATGTTGATGCACAGCCCGTTGGCAATCGCCATCTCCAACTCTTCGTCTTCTTTGTTCGAGCCGTTGAGGACGAGCGTCTTCGGGTCCGTTCCGGCCAGGAGAGCGAGATACATCTCGGTGTTCCCAAAACAGTCCCCCCCCGCCCCTTCCTGATTCATGATGTGGCGGATGGCCAACCCGTTGTTGGACTTGTTCGCGAACAGGATCTCAGAATTGGGATAGTGCTCGCGGAAGGCGTCGCGGAACGATCGATAGGTGTACCGAAGCTGATTCTCCGACATGATGAACAGCGGGCTGCCGAAGCGCTCAACCAGCTCCGCGACGTCACACCCGTCGACCCACAGGTTGCCGTTCGGGCCGATGCCGATGAACTCGCCGAAACTGGTCTCATATTCGCGCGGATCCAGCTGCGGCGCGCGCCCTGCCCTTGGAAGAGTGGGTGCACTCATCGTTGAACTCCTACGTGCTTGGGTAGTGTGATTTGGTCGTCTGATTTCATAGAAGGCCGTGGGCGGCCAGGCCTCGCTCCAGGCCCTTGAGCGGCTCGCCAGCCAACGGCTGTAACGGCGCCCGTGGACGCCCACCCCCGGGCAGTCCCTGCAGGTCCATCGCGGCCTTTGTCGCGGGGTAGAGAGTCCGCCCGCCGGTCGTGCAGAGGTCGGTGAGCTTGCGACCGCGCGCCTGGACCTCGCCGGACCTCTTCTGGTCGCCTCGGGCTGGTGCATGGAAGAGGTCGAGCGCGTCTACCCACATGTTCGGGAAGCAGTCGATGACGCCGTCCGCTCCCATCTCCACGGCAGGTACGCCGTAGATCGAGGACGGACCGCAGAAGACCCGGAGTCTCTCGTGGACTTCCAGGTACGTCGAGTAGTAGTTGTTCCAGTCGCCCGAGCTCTCCTTGATGGCCACCACGCGTTCCAGCTCCGCCAGGCGGCCTGCCAGGGATGGAGACAGCGCGTTGACGGCATTTCCGGGGATGTTGTACAGAACGATCGGAATCCCGACCGCGTCCGACACGGCCGCGTAGTGCGCAAAGATCTCGTCGTCGGTCAATTGCACGAAATAGGGCGGCAGGATCAGGACGCCATCGCAGCCCGCTTCTTCCGCTTCCCGGGTAAGCACCACGGTTTCGTCTCGCGTTATCGCTCCGGTACCCACGATGAGGGTCCCGGTACTCCCGACCGCTTCCTTTGCCAGGTGGGACAGATGTTTGCGCTCCTCATGGCTCAGCGCCCAGAACTCACCTGTGCAGCCGCCGACCACGACTCCGGTCGCGCCGCTTCCCAGCAGGCGCTCGACGTTCGACTGAAACGACTTCTCATCGATGTCGCCGTCGGCTTGAAACGGGGTTGTGACAGCCGGCATGGGGCCGGCCCAATCGACACTCGTTCGATCCATGATCCTCTAGCAGGCTGAGTACTTAGAAATGGTGTGTCACAGAATATCCTCCGGTCCGTTTCCGAGCGACCCGGGGCGGAGCTGCCCCGTCACCCGGTCTGCATACCGCCCAGCAAGAACCCTCCGTCAACAGGCAGCACGACACCCGTGATGTAGTCGGCCTCTTCAGATACCAGAAAGAGCACCGCGTGCGAAATGTCGAGAGGGGACCCGACCCTGCCCAGCGGAATTCCCTTTGCAATCCGTTCGGCTTGCTCCGGATCGGCGAGAGAATGATGCGTGCTGAGCCCGTTCTTTATGACGCCGGGGGCTACTGCATTTACCGTGATCTCGTGCGGCGCAAGCTCCAGAGCCATTTGTCTTGTCAGTACATGAACGGCTCCCTTGGATGCCGCGTAGTGTGACTCTTTTCTCGGTGGCATGATGCCCGCTATGGAGCCGATGTTCACCATCTTCCCGCCTCGCCCTTCAGCGATCATCGCACGTGCCACGATCTGACTGCACAGAAACACCCCCTTGAGATTCGTGTCGAGCGTCCGGTCCCACTCCTCTTCGGGAATTTCGAGTAGCGGCGTGATCTCCTCGACTCCCGCGTTGTTGATCAGGATGTCGACAGGACCAAGCTGCATCGTTTGTTCGACCAGAGCCTCGATGTCCGACTTTCGAGTGACGTCCGTGCGGACTGCCGCAGCCCTGCTGCCGAGCGCCTGGATTTGGGCAGCGACGGCCTGTGCGGCGGCCTCGTCGGTGTCCCCGATGACGACGTCGGCTCCCTCCTCGGCAAGACGGAGGGCGATTGCCTTGCCGATTCCGGCGCCTCCCCCCGTCACGATGGCCAGTTTTCCTTCGAGCCTCATGAGTTCTCCGTATCCGCGTTCAGGCGGCGGCCGGTGGCAGAATCGAAGACGTGGAGCCGTTCGCCCCTGAGCGAAAAACGGACCGTCTCACCTGCTTCGATCGGCGTATCTCCAGGTGCGCGCATGATCAACGGCGTGCCCTGGGCATCCAGCCGGACGATGCTCTCATGGCCCGTCCGCTCCACGAGCCCCACTGCCGCCGTGTGGTCTCCACTCCCCAGGAGAATATCCTCTGGGCGGATACCAAGCGAGATCGGGCCCGGTGCAGCCGACCGATTGAGCAGACCGGCCGGAAGCGCCACGTCCAGAGCGCCGCAGTGAACCCGGAACCGCCCGTCCCCATCAGATCCATCCGAGCCCGGACCCGTCAACTCACCGTCGACCAAAGACATGGCCGGGGAACCGATGAACCCGGCGACGAATACGTTGGCCGGGCGGTGGAAGATGTCGGCGGGCGTGGCGAATTGCTGAAGCACGCCAGCGTTCATGACGGCAATCCGCGTGGACATCGTCATCGCTTCGAGCTGGTCGTGCGTGACGTAGATCATCGTGCGCCCGATGCGTCGGTGCACTTCGATGAGCTCCGCACGCATGTGGGCCCGAAGCCGCGCATCGAGGTTGGACAGCGGCTCGTCCAACAGAAACACCTGGGGCTCGCGCACCATCGCGCGGCCGAGTGCCACACGTTGTTGCTGTCCTCCGGACAACTGCGCCGGTTTGCGGTCCAGCAGTGTCTCCAACTCCAGAAGACGTGCGGTGGCCATGACCCGCTCGGAGCGCTCCGGCTCACGAATGCCTCGTTTCTTCAACGGATAGGCGATGTTCTTCCCCACCGTCATGTGCGGATACAGCGCATAGGACTGAAAAACCATCGCGATATCGCGCTGCGCCGGCGGGACGCTGTTCACCACGCGATCGCCGATGCGGATGGTCCCTCCGCTGGGCTCTTCCAGACCCGCCAGCATTCTGAGCGTCGTGGTCTTGCCGCAGCCCGAAGGCCCGAGCAGGCTGACGAACTCGCCCTCCTCGATCGTGAGATCGAGTTCATTGACCGCGATCGTGGAACCGAACGTCTTGCGGACCTTCTCGAAAACGACCTCAGCCATGTATCACCCCTTCACCGCGCCGGCGCCGAAACCCTTGGTGAGCGTGCCCTGCAGGAAGGTGAAGATCACGATGAGCGGCAGGCTCATCATGACGGAGGCGGCCATGAGTAGTGACCAGTCGATGTTGAACGACGTGATCAGCATGTTCATGGTGCCGGCCGTCAGCGGACGTACACTGTCGGAATTCACGAGCACCAGCGCGAAGAGATACTCGTTCCAACAGAGAATGAACGTGAACAGCGCCGTCGAGACGATGCCCGGCAGAGCCTGCGGGAGGATGACATCGACGAAGGCCCCCATTCGGTCGGCGCCGTCCACGAGCGCCGCGGATTCCAGATCCACGGGGATGCTCGACATGAAGGAGCGCAGCAACCAGAGGGCATACGGCAGCGCGAATGTGGTATAGGCGATCACCAGACTCGCGAGCGTGTTGGCCAGTCCCAGCTTCGCCATCATCAGATACAGCGGGACGACCAGCACCACGGAGGGCATCAGGTAGGTGAACAGGACCAGCGTCGCGAGGGTCTCGCGCCCGCGGTACTTGAAGCGTACCAGGCTGTAGGCGCCCAGCGTACCGAGCACGACGACTACAACGGTCGTCGTCACCGCCAGGATCATCGAATTGCGGAAATACTGGAGGAAGGGCGTATCGGTCAGCAGCCGCCAGTAGTGCTCGAACGTGACAGTCTCGGGCATCAGAGTCGGCGGAATACTGAACAGCTCGGACTGCGGCTTGACCGAGGTGACGATCATCCAGATCAACGGAAAGACGACCGCGAGCACGATCGTCCAGGTGACGACGCTCCAGATCATCCTAGCGCGTGACGCGTTCATCAACCCTCCTCGATCCGGTTGGTCTGCCTGAGGTAGACCAGCGTAAACCCGAGCAGCACCAGCATCATGGCTACGGCGTAGGTAGACGCCATCCCCATGCGGTTCAGCCTGAACGCCTCCTCATAGACGAGGAGCGACAACGTCTGGGTCGCCCTCACGGGTCCGCCCCCGGTCATCAGGTAGATCAAGTCGAACTCCTTGAAGTCCCAGATCGCACGTAGGAGAACGACCACCACGAGCACGTCGCGCAATTGCGGGAGCGTGATATCGGTAAACCGCTGGAAGGGACCGGCGCCATCGATGGTGGCCGCTTCGTACAGTTGCTCCGGGATGGACTGGAGGCGCGCCAACACAACGATCACGACGAACGGGAAGTACTTCCACGCTCCGACGAGAATGATCGAGATCATGGCGTTGGGCATCTGACCCAGCCAGTTGACGGGCGCGTCGATCAATCCTGCGATCAGCAGAACGTGGTTCAGGATCCCGTAGAGGTCGTTGAAGAGCCACCGCCACACGAGGACGGCCACGACCGTCGACAGGAAGTAGGGGAAGAGGACCAAGCTCCGGGCCAACGACCGGAAAACGATGGATTGGTTGAGCAGGAGCGCCATCGCGACACCGAAGACGAGCTGCAGCATCAGCGTCCCGACTGTCCAGATCAGGGTGTTGCGTGCGGCGTTCCAGAAGTCTCCACTGGCAAGAAGGGCGGTGTAGTTGTCCACCCCTACCCACTCCCCGGCCAACGTCGGGGTGTAGATCGAAAAGAGGGAAAGATAGATCGCCGAAATGAGCGGATACAGAATGACGGCGCAGAACACCAACACCGTCGGGGCGATGAGCACCACGCCAATCCGGGCGTAACGCTTCTCGAGCGACGGTGGCGGGTCGGAGTGCATCAAGCTCAGGAACGCATGATTTCTTCCAGGCGCGTGACGGTATTGCCGACGGCGACCTGGGGATCTTCATCATTCAAGACGACCCGCTGCACCATCTCGGCAATCGCGTTCGAGGCGATGATTTCGCCCGCCTTGGTATTGGGTTGGTGGGCCGTCGTCTCGAATCCGAGGTTGTACCCCTGCGCCGCGGCGGAGGCCATGAGGTCGATTTCCTGCGGATACCTGTCGATGATCTCGTTGTCCCGGTAGGCCGGGTTCTCTGCGACCGTCTCGAGCACGGGGAGCACGTGTCCGGGGGCGGCATGTAGCTGTGGGATGTATCCAGCAGGATCGAAAAGAGACGCTGCAAACAGCTTGGCCTCCGCCTTGTTCGAGGCGGCCGAGGGGATGCACACGCAGGGGAAGTCGTTGTACGTCCAAGCCGGTATGTCCCGCGACATCCGTGGATAGAGCGCGCAGGTGATCGAATCCGCGATCTGGGGGTTCTGCGCCGCGACATTGGCCAGTACCCGGCCAGCATAAAGCCCCGTGGCCGTGGCGCCGCTCACGAAGGAAGTGACCATCTCGCCCCAGGAATACCCGGTGGCGCCCGGAGGGCAGAGCTCCAACATGGATCGGTAGAACTCAAGGGCATCGTAGGTCGCCTGCTGGTCCAGGGCGATCTCCAGATCGGGAGTGAAGACCGAGCCGCCCGCACGATGGATGAAGCCGATGAATGTCAGCGAGTTGGCCGAGTTCAAGCCATAGGGAAGAGGGGCACCATAGATGCCCCCGCCCTGCATCGCGCGACACGCTGCACGTAGCTCGTCCCAAGTTTCGGGAATCGCCTCGATCTCGGCTCGTTCCATCAGGTCACGGCGAATCCACAGCATGTCGGCTGCGGTATTTCCAATGGAGGTGCCGACATATCGGCCGTCGGCGGCGCGATAGACGTCGTTTGCCCGCGGGTAAAACTCGTCCGCGCCGATCGCTTCGATGACATCGTCGAACGGCTCGATCAGCCCGTGGGCGTAGTAACCCTGGACCGCGAACGAAGGCATGTGAGTGATGAGGTGCGGTACGTCGCCTGATGCGAAGGCGGCGGCGAGCTGGGTTGCGTACCCCTCGTCCGACATGGCCTCGAAGACGACCTTCACACCGGGGTGCGCCGCTTCGAACAGGTCGATCTGCGCCCGATAGGCCGCCCGCTGAGCGGGAGCCCCTTGGGTCGACCACCATCGTAGTGTGATGGTCCCGTCCTCGTCCGTCCCACCGCACCCTCCCACCGCGGTCGCGAGCCCGGCCGCTACGAGATGCTTGAGCGCATCACGCCTCGTAATTCTTCGACCTTCCGTGCTTAGCCAATCCGTCATGGGCAATCCGTTATGGGATGTATCCCTGCGCTACCGAAATCGACTCGGGGAGAACGGCGCCAAGTCCTCCGTAGGTCTCCGGCCGAGCACCGCGTCCGCAACCAACCGGGCAGAGAGCGGGCCAAGAGTGTACCCCGCCTCCCCCGGAATCGCCAAGAACGCGTTAGGTGCGCCGTGAATCGGGCCAAGGATGCCGGGACCGCCGGTCGGGGTGTTGATGCCCGCCCAGCTTCGGATGATCCGTAATCCGCCGATCGCCGGCACGATGTGCTGCGCGAGCGAAGTGTTTCCGATAATGCTGGACAGTCGGACCACAGCGTAGTCCTCCGAGGGGGACAAATCCGCTGGCCAACCGCCCCCGATCACCACATGACCGCTCGAGAGCTGTTTGACCGTGATCATTCGATCCGCGTGCTGCACGAGATGACCCATGAACAAATCGGTCGGTTCCGTGATGTTCATGTGCAAGGGCTCGGACTCCACCGGGAGCGTCAGGCCGAACGGCTCGGCCAGAGCAAGTGACCCTGGCCCTGCGGCGATGACGAGGGTGGCCGCCCTGACGGTACCCCGAGATGTGTCGAGCTTGAACCGCTCACCGTCACGACTCACTCGATCGACCGATGTCTCGCCAGTGACCATGACCCCGACCCTGCGGACCCACCGCCGCAGAGCCATGTTGGCCTTGAGCGCATCGAGCCGGCCCTCGGCGGCGCACAGTTCCGCGCCGACTACCGCGGGACCGAGGTAGGGAGCGATCTGACTGAGCTCGTCCCGGTCGAGGATCTTGGAGTCGAGCCCCAGACTTCGCTCGCGCTCGGCCTTCTTGGCCAGGAAGTCGAGCTGCTCCCGGCTCTCGGCCACCATCAGCCCACCGGACGCTTTGAGCCCGAAGTCGGCGTCGAGATGTCGCTGCAATTCGAACCAGAACTCGACCGCCTTCGGGTAGAGGTGGAGGCCCGATTCCAGAGCCGGTACCTGGTCGAGGTGCATTCGCATGAAGCGGCTCTGCATCTGCACGTGAAGGCTGCCGGCGTTGGTCGTCGTGCCTTCCGGACGGCCTGCGTCGATGATCGCGACCTCGCGACCCTCTTCAGCGAGAAAGCCGGCCACGCACTGTCCGAGGATCCCGCCGCCCACCACGACCGTCTGGATCTCGCGCGGGAGTGTGCCGCTCGTGTTGGGCGAGTGCACTATGCCCCGGCCGGGCTCGAGAGATCATCGACCGAAACCGGCTTGACCGGCACTCTGGGGGCGAACCCCGACGTTTCGTCCTGCGAGCGGCCGGTCTGCTCAGCTAGGAAGGTCTCGAGCGCCGGCCCACAGTACCGCGCCTGGCAAAGCCCCATCCCGAGTCGGGTCTCCTGCTTGATCTCACCCGGTGAGGTCGCTCCCTCGGCCAGCGCCGCCTCGACCTGGCCGTAGGTGACCTCCTCGCACCGGCACATCACGGTATCGCCGGTGGGCCGCACCCGCAGAGACTCATCCATTCGATACATCTGCCACAGCGCCCTCTGAAAGCGACGGTGACGGGCGGCATCAGCCGCAGCCTGCGCCTCGAGGCGGACGGCCTCGGCCGAAAGCGCGCAGCCAATAGTTCGCGCGGCAGCGAAGCCCACAAGGGTCCCCTCCGCCTGCCCAACGCGCGCACCCCCCAGGGTGGTGCAGTCGCCGAGGGCCCAGACGCCGTCCACGCTGGCCTTCCCCCGCGTGTCGCGTACCGTAACGAGCCGGCCCTGCTCGGGATCGAACGCATGCTCACATCCGAGCGCCCGCAACAGCTCGTTCGAGGGATGGAACCCGTAGCCCACACACACGACATCAACATCGAACGTGGCGGCTTCGCGCCCCGCGATCGTCGCCCGTAGACCGCCCGAGTGCGGCGTCACCGACGTCAGCACGGATCCGTTGATCAGGCGCACGCCGGCCCGGCGGCAGGTAGAGATGTAGCGCACTCCGTCCGCCACGAGACGGGGCGCATTGGCCAGCATAGCTGCGATCTCCCTCACTCGGCGCACCCCCACGGCGGGTGCCGCCTCGACAACGGCCACGACGTCGGCCCCGCCGGCGACGAGTTCCACCGCGAGCTGCAGGTTGAGCGGCCCGTTGCCAGCAATCAACACGCGTTTACCGGGTAGGCGGCGAGCCGTACGCCACAGGGTCTGGGCTGCCCCAGTCGTCATGACTCCCGGAAGGGTCCACCCGGGTACTGGCCAGCCCCGGTCGAACGCTCCGGTAGCGATGATCGCCTGCTCGGGCTGAACGAGAAAACTGCCCCCAGGCTTCGTCGCCGCGAACTCCAGCGGCCTGAAGGCTCCCCAGACCGACACATTCGACCGCACGGTCACCCCAGAACCGAGAACGTCGTCGATGAGGCGCCTGCCCTCTTGGTGTTGCGCATCGGGCGAAGCGACGTCCGCGGCGGAGCACTGCTTGAAGTACTGGCCACCCGGGGCCGATCCCTCGTCGAGCACAAGCACTTCCGCACCGGCGAGACGTGCGGCATAGGCGGCGGCCAACCCGCCCGGTCCCGCGCCAACCACCAGAACCTGCGGGCGCTCGACGGGAATCTCCTCAATGGTGATCGGAGGTCGCCCGGCCGCCGGACCTGATGCTGCAAGAGCTCGCCCGCTCCCCTCGCGTCGGACCTTCATGGGTCGGTCGACTTTCACTGTGCAGGCGCGTTGGTTCGGCTTTCCGTCGACTTCAACCAAACAGTCCTGGCACACTCCCATGCCGCAAAAAACTCCGCGTTCGGCGCCGCGTTCGGTTGTGCGAAACGAACGAATACCTTGCGCTGTGAGCGTTGCCGCGAGACTCTCGCCGGGGCGCGCCTCGAGGGCCTCGCCCTCGAACTCGATCTTCAAACTCAGATGTCCTTGCGCAGGATGGTGGCGATCGGAAGGTTCCGCAGACCAACGTCACCGCACGTCGGATGAACGGCAATGCAGCGCCAGGAGCTCGCCCATGTCTACACTGTCAGAACTTGATCGGCGGTACCTCTTCCACCCGATGACCGCGCTCGCCACACATGAGCGAAGCGGGCCGGCTCCGGTCATCGTCAAGGGCCAGGGAGTGTGGCTGGAGGATGCCGATGGCCAGCGATATATCGACGCCATGGCGGGTCTCTGGTGCGTCAACGTCGGCTACGGACGAAGGGAGATTGCGGAGGCCTTGGAGCAGCAAGCGAGCAAGCTGTCGTACTGCCACACCTTTTCCGGAGTGTCGTCCGACAAGGCGATCCTGCTCGCCCAGCGCCTCATCGAGATGGCACCTGTACCGATGTCCAAGGTGTTCTTCGGCAACTCGGGCTCGGATGCGAACGACAGCGCCGTCAAGTTGGTCTGGTACTACCAAAATGTCCGCGGTAGGCCGGAGAAGAAGAAGATCATCAGCCGCGAACGCAGCTATCATGGCGTCACGATCGTCTCGGGAAGCCTGACCGGCCTGCATGGCCCGCACGCGGGGTTCGACCTCCCGCTGCCCTTTGTGAAACACACCACGGCACCACGCCCACTGTGGGAAGGCGCGGGCCTGACCGATGCGGAGTTCGTCGCCCGACTGGTGGACGACCTGGAGCAGCTCATCCAAGCCGAGGGTCCGGAGACGATCGGCGCCATGGTCGCCGAACCGGTCATGGGCGCGGGTGGGGTAATCGTACCCCCGGAAGGGTACTTCCCGGCGATCAAAGAGGTCCTCACCCGTCACGACATCCTTCTGATCGCCGACGAGGTGATCACCGGATTCGGGCGGCTGGGTCGCCCATTCGGGACAGAGATCTTCGGGATCGAGCCCGACCTGATCGTGGTTGCAAAGGGTGTCACGTCCGGGTACACACCGCTGTCCGGCCTCATGGTGTCGGAAGAGGTTTGGAGAACCGTCGTCTCCGGGGAGGAGCGTTTCGGTGTATTCGGTCACGGGTTCACCTACACGGCCCATCCCGGTCCCGCGGCCGCCGCGCTCGCGAACCTCGACGTGATCGAGAAGGACCAACTCGTCGCCCAGGTCGCATCCCGCGGCTCCTACCTGAAAGAACGCCTCTTAGCCGCCTTCACGGACCACCCGCTCGTGGGCGACGTAAGGGGCATGGGGCTCATGTGGGGAGTGGAGTTCGTTGCCGGGCGCAACCCGGCCGTCGCGTTCGACCCATCCCTGAAAGTGGCGGGGCGCGTAGTGAGGGAGGCGTTCGCGCAGGGCGTGATCGGGCGGGCCCTGCCCCAGACCGACACCATCGCATTCTCGCCGCCGTTCATCATCTCCGAGGGAGAGATCGACACGGTGGTGAAGGCCTTCAGGGAGGCGACGGACGTCGTGGCGCAGCAGCTCCTGGACGAGGGCGTCTGGCGGCCCGAGGCGTGACGGAGACGACCCAGTGATCGACAAAGAGGTAGCGACCGTAGCGGAGGCAGTCGCCGACATTTTCGACGGTGCCACAGTGATGGTCGGAGGCTTCGGCGAGGCGGGCAGCCCGATCGAACTCATCCATGCGCTCATCGACCACGGAGCCACCGACCTGACCGTCGTAAACAACAACACCGGCACCGGCGAGGTCGGTCTGGCCGCCCTGCTCAAGGCCGGGCAGGTGTCGAAGATGATCTGTTCGCACCCGCGCTCTACGAATTCGACGGTTTTCCCCCGCCTGTACCGCAGTGGGCACACGGCGCTGGAGCTAGTGCCGCAGGGCACGCTGGCCGAGCGGATTCGGGCTGGAGGCGCCGGCATTCCGGCCTTCTACACGGCGACCGCCGTGGGCACTCCCCTGGAGGAAGGCCTGGAGCGCCGAACCTTCGACGGTCAGGACTACCTATTGGCGCACGGGCTGAAGGCCGACTTCGCGCTGATCAAGGCACGGACGGCGGATCGTCACGGGAACCTCGTCTATAACAAGACCGCCCGGAACTTCGGCCCCCTCATGGCCATGGCGGCGAAAACGACCATCGTTCAGGTCTCCTCCGTCGTTCCAGTCGGTGACATCGACCCGGAGGTCGTCATCACGCCAGGAATCTTTGTGAACCGTGTGGTGGCGGTCACCGATCCGGCGCACGAGTCCGTACTCGTGAATGAAGGGGTGTCGTACCCTTGAGCGAGCGGAGCTCTGGCGTCGGCCTCACGCGAGACGAGATGGCGAAACGCTGCGCGCTCGACATCCCCGACGGCGCGTACGTCAATCTCGGGATCGGCATCCCCGAGAGGGTCGGCGCGCACCTGTCCGAGGGGCGCGATGTGATCTTCCACGCGGAGAACGGGCTGCTCGGAATGGGGCCCCCAGCACAGGCGGGTACCGGCGACCCGGAGCTGATCAACGCAGGTAAGCGCCAGGTGACGGCGAATCCGGGGGCGGCATATTTCCACCATGCGGACAGCTTCGCGATGGTCCGCGGCGGACACCTCGACTTGTGTGTCCTCGGCGCAATGCAGGTCTCTGCGTCAGGCGACCTGGCGAACTGGTCGACTGCGGCACCGGATGCCATCCCCGCCGTCGGTGGCGCCATGGACCTCGTGGCAGGCGTAAAGACCGTCTACGTCATCACCCAGCACACCACGCATGAGGGTGAGGCCAAGCTCGTCGATTTGTGCAGTTATCCGCTCACCGGAGTCGGAGTCGTCGATCGTATCTATACCGATCTCGCCGTGATCGACGTGGTGGATGAGGGGTTTCGGATCGTCGAGCTGAGTCCAGGGGTGAGCTTCCAGTACGTGCAGGAGCGGACGGGTGCGAAGCTGTTTGGCGGAAGCGGGACGCCCTCCTAGGACGACCGACTCGCGCCCACCTTTACACTCGTGGGACGACCTTCAGGCAGGAAGCACTCGCCGGAAGCAACCGCCCAACGACGGTCTGTGGGTGCACGCGTTCTGCTCGAGGCGACCTCAAAGCGGACAGCCTGGCGGCCGTGGCGGCCCGTGATTCAAACTGTGCCAAGAACTGCGTCGACGCCCACCGGCGCCAGACAGTCGCTCCCAAAGCAGGTGCGCTACCGGACTGCGCCACGCCCGGAAGGGCCCGGAAAGGCGAGGAAAATAAAGACTATTCAGGGGTTGGGGTGCCCACATCTCCTCGCTACACCGGAACAAGGAAGGCCGCCGCCCTCATCGGGCGACGGCCTCCTTGATTACAGATAGAATGGAGCGCGGTAAGGCCAGCAGATCAGCGAATCCGCTCCGCTCGCACGTCCCGGCTCCGGGTCATGTCCAAATAGATCGCCGACACGACTCCATGGCGATCGCGCTCGAAGTCGAGGGTCAGCCCACCGGCGCTGAAGGTATCTGCCTGCGTGGCTGCAAGGCGCATCTCGCCCATGCGTAACTGACGAAACTCGAGGTACGGCTCAGCCTCTTCGCCCTCCTCCGGGTGCACGAGGACCACGTCGTAGAAGGTCTCGACCTCTTCGCTGAAGTATCGGCCCACGAAGGCCTCGAGATCCGCCACCGTCGGCTCCCACGTCTCAGGCGTCTCCTCAGACTCGTCCTCCTCGACGCGCGTGGCATGAACCTCCTGGCCGTTCTGGTACAACGTCATCCCCGGCGCGGGCTCGCCATCCTCGAATACCAGGGTGGCAGCCACTTCAATGAACTCGAAGCTGTTTCGCCCGGTGGGGCGTATCTCCAGGGCCTGCTGTCCGGTGAGCTGCCCGTAGTAGGTGCCGTCCTCGTACCAGACCCGAGCCACCATCTGGGGTGCTGGATCGAGGGTATAGGAACCTGAGAGCCGCTCGAAGTCGGCCGGATCGTAGCTCTCGAGATCGAACTCGCCCTCAGCCTCTGGAACGTCCGCTTCTTCGGCGGGCTCCATCTCGTCCCCGAAGTAGGCCGCGCCGAGGCTGAAGGCAGTACCGCCACTGTTGAACGTCGACGCATTCGACTGGACGGTCAGGCCGGCGTTGAGCTCGGGGTAGTAGACGATCATGGACCGGTGGGACACGTCGGCCCCGCCGTGGTGGACCCGACGGAGTCCTCGCTGCTCATCGATGAAGAGGCCCAGCCCGTATCCGCTGCCCTCGCCATCGGTAAGCGTGAACTCGGTCATCATGGCTTCGACCATCTCAAGGGTCCCGACACGGGGCTCGAGCAGGTTCTGGCCCCACCGCTCGAGGTCTTCCATGGAGGCATAGATGCCGCCTGCGCCTACGGCCCCACCGAGGTCACCCGGCGCGGTCCAGCCCTCACCGCCCGGCGTGTATCCGTCTGAGCGTCCAGGAATGATCGTCTCCGGCGTCATTCGGACGTAGGAATCGTTCATGCCTAGTGGCTGGAAGATCTCTTCCCGCACGTAATCGTCGAAGTCCTGCCCCGACGTCTGCTCGACGATCTGGGCGGCCAGCGAGAAGGCGGTGTTGTTGTAGTTGAACTCCGCCCCCGGCGAGTTCTGGAGGGCCGGCTGGCGCTCTACTGCCCGGAGTACGTCATCACGCGTGAGCACGCGTGTGTCCGCGCCCGTCATGGCGTAGAGGTTCAGGAACTCCCGCAGGCCGGATGTGTGGTTCAACAAGTTACGGATGGTGATCGTCTCGCCGAAGTCGGGGAAATCGGAGTCGGGCAAGTGGTCTCGGAAGTCGTCGTCCAGACTCAGGCGCCCGGCTTCTTGTTCCAGCATTACGGCGAAGGCGGTGAACTGCTTGGACGTCGATCCGATGTTGGTGGGCGTGCTGGCCTCGAATTCGATGCCGTGCGTCAGGTCCGCAAGACCGTATGTGCGAGACAAGAGCGTGCGCCCGTCGCGCCACACGCGGACCGCGCCCCCGGGGGCGCCCGGCCGGTCGTACGCGAACATGAGCTGGTCCGCGAGCCGTCCGGGGTTGTCCGACTTCTTCTCGAGTTGGAGGATCTCGACGGTGAAGTCACCCTCCTCGTCTTCGAAGGGTGCGATCCGGAGCGTGTAGGACCCCTCCCCCTGAAGCGCCCGAGAGAACGCTTCGGCGCCTCGGCCCGGGCCATCCCACTGCTGGATCTGTTGCCCTTCTGCGTTGACGAGAGAGACAACCACATCGACCGAGATCTGGTTGGCCTCACCGTAGAGCAGGAAGTCATCTTCAGCCTCGAACGTGTACTCCAGCGTGTCTCCGGTGCTCAGTGAGCCGGCCTGCATCTGTCCGGCGCGGATCGGCGTCTGCGCGAACAGAATGGAGGGAACGAGCACGAAGGTGGAGAGCAGTGGAATCGAAAGGCGCATGAGCCTTTTCATTGGAACTCCTCAGTCGAAACGGTGATGTCGGAAGAGTCGGGGACAGCCTGGATGAGCAGTCCCCGGACCTGCCTACGGTCGCACGAGCAGAAATGTTCTGGCGCAAGACAGCGGCACAGATAATCGTTGTCCCAACCGCTTCAAGAGAGCCCATCGAGGCTGACTAACGCGGGGGCCTCGAGAGCCCAACGATCCCAGCGCCCACCGGCGCTAGAACGGCATTCCCAAAGCAGGTGCGCTAGGGGACTGCGCCACGCCCCGAAGGCCCGGAAAATAAGGACTTTTCGGGGCGTGTGGTAGCCAGTCAGGGTGCCGTGTGCACAACTGTGCCATTTCGCGTCGCCCTCGAGTGCCGCCGATCGCCCAACTCGAACTCACGGTCGCGGGACCCGTCCCCACCGGCACGATCGCCGGGGGCGTTCAGCCGGGAAGTGACAGTCGTTCGACGGCGCCGCCGTATGATGCACCGCCCACGTCCAAGAACAACTGGCTGTCGGTCACCGAGAGCGCCCACTCAATGCGGCGGTCGAGACTGTCGACGAGAGAGGCCAAGAAGTCCCGGTCGATCGCGTAGATCTCGACTTCCTCCGCCTTGTGTATGCGCTGGCCCTCGTAGCTACGCATCAAGATTCGTGGCTCCTTATGTGTGTATAGCGCAACGCGCGGACTCGCCTTGCTCGCCTGGTGGAGGCGCGCAGCATTGGGGGCTCCGATCTCGACCCAACTCTTCCACGCTCCGGTGAGATCCTTGATCATGAGCGGCGGATCGTCGGGATCTGAGACGCCGCCCTTGGAGAACGTGATCCCCTCAACGAATTCGAGGCAGTAGGCGAGTAGCCGCGTCAGAAAATACTCCTCGGTCTCCGAGGGATGGCGGGCTGCCTTGAGGCTCACCTGCTCGTACACTCCACGGTCCATGTGGCTGAGGGAGACTTCGATGGTGTGCACAGTCGAGGGGAGGGCCATGTCAATCTCAGTTGGATGTCGGCGACTCCATCCATTGGGAGGATGGGGCCGTGGTCAACTTAATGGCCTCCGTCGTGGCGCCGCGTCGAGACGGGTGATGGGGTCGGGAGAGTTCACGCGGACGAGATGCGGCTCCGCTCAGGACGGCGCGAGTCCGACGATCCAAACTGTGCCAAGAACTGCGTCGACACCCACCGACACCATAAAGTCGCCCCCAAAGCAGGTGCGCTACCGGACTGCGTCACGCCCCGAAGTTGTTTTACTGCAATGCGTTACCGACTCACTACCGCCAGCCATCTTACCAAAGCGTGCCAGAATCTAATACTCCGCGGGAATACTCAAAGGAGCCCACCGCTCCTCCCCTGTAGGACCGTTCCTGAACGCTGGCAGCTCCTTGGCACGGGCTCTGAGGCCTTGCGATCCGAGTAGCGGGCTAGGGTTGGTGCGCCAGGACAGCCCCACTGGGGGAACTTCAATGGGCTCCGGCAGGTCGGGTCCAGTTCACAGTTCAACAAAGCGACCATGCCGCCGACTCACCCCACAGCACGTCAGACGCCTGACTCAGCAGCTGCGGTGGGCCAACGGACCTTGCGATCCGCGTTGCGATTCTGAGGCGAGGCCAGACCAGATCAGACCAAAAAACAATACTCCGCCCTAGAGTCGCACGACAGCGTAATTGGAAAACCGACGGAGGCACCACATCTAGGGCGTGGGGCGTCAGCCCACGTTTTCCACGCCCACCAGGTCCACGATGGCCATAGCCAGCACCCGGGTAGCGTTCACTAAGTCCTCGATGGAGCACCACTCGTCTGGCTGGTGCGCCAACTCCAGGATGCCGGGGCCGTAGGCCACGCAGTTCTCCACACCTGCGATGCGGGCCACGTGCTTGTGGTCGTAGGTGCCCGGGCTGGCCACCAGCGTGGCATCCCGACCCAATACACGGGAGATGGCAGTGCCCAGCGCTTTGACCACCGAAGCGTCGTCGGGCGTGCGCGTGGGATGCACCACCATGAGGTCCTTCAGGTTCCACTTGAACTCGGGGATCTCGTCCTTGATGCCATCCAGGAGCGAGACGATTTCGCCCCGGACGTCCTCGAACCCTTCCTCAATAAGAAACCGCCGATCGAAGACGGCGGTGCAGCGGTCCGCCACACAGGGAGACTGGATGTCACCCAGGGGCTGCCCGCCGTGCAACGCATTGATGTTCAGGGTGGCCTGGCGGGCCCCAGGGGGAACCACCGGCGCTGCCGTGGTGCGTTGGGCGAAGGTGGGAAGGAGCTCCCTGCGCATGGTGTCGATGACCGCACCCATGTGCTCGATGGCGCTGGTCCCGAGGAAGGGCATACTCCCATGTCCGATGTGGCCCATAGCTTCGATCTCGAACCAATACACACCGCGATGGCCGATGCAGATGCGGTCCACGTTCAGAGGCTCGGGGATGATCACCGCGTCGGTGCGGCCCTTGGCCAGTCGGCCCTTCTTGGCCAGGTGGGCCATACCGGCCCAACCGCCGCTTTCCTCGTCCACGGTGCCCGAGACCTCCACCGTGCCCAGGAGGCGAACCCCTGCTCGGCGGATGGCTTCCACCGCGTAGACCGCTGCCGCGATGCCGGCCTTCATGTCGGCCACGCCCCTTCCGTAGATACGCCCGTCCTTCACCTCGCCCCCAAAGGGGTCCACGGTCCAGCCATCCCCGACGGGGACCACGTCGAAGTGCCCGTTGAGATGGACCAACGGGTTCGGACGGCTCCCGTGGAGCGTGCCCACCACGTTGACCCGGGGGTGCTCCTTGGTGTGTTCCGGGCGTTCCTCAGCGGTGTGGTATTCCACCTCGAAACCGAACTGATCCAGTCGCGCGCCAATGGCCCGGGCACAGTCCTCGTACACGTCACCGGGCGGATTGACCGTGGGGATTCGGACGAGTTCGGAGGTGAAGTCCACCACCTCGTCCGTAACAGAATCGACGGCCTTGAGGATTCGGTCGACAACAGGGGCGGGCACGGAGTCCGGTGTGTTCATCAGGTACTCTCGGCGGTTCCGGATCTACGAAGGAATAGAGGGAGGATCAAATTAGCCCAATACAGAGCGGGAGTGCTTTGGTTCATCCGTCTCCGCCTGGAAGACGCGGAGCCCCCCGTCCATGCTACCGGCCGCATACCCGCGGAGAGCCGTTGCCCTCTGTGTACAGTTCTTGTTAAGCTATTCGTGTAATATACCTATTCAACTGGTGTACAATGACGAATCAATCTAGACTCCGCAGAGCCAAGGCTCTGTTCCTAACCGCCGCATTCATCTCCCTCATCCTTTCCGTGACCTTGTGGTTCACCGGAGAAACGGAGCAGGGACTCTTCGTGGGTATCTGGGTCCCGTCCATCTGTTCGGCAGGAGCCCTACTGCTGGCTGGGGGCCAAGATGCCTGAGATTACACTCTTCGCGATCGGGTGCGGCGTGACCTTTCTCTTTCTCGCGGGCGCCTACCTTGTTGTCATGAACGACTTAGGGACGAAGGAGCCCTGACTGGCCCGGCAGCCGGGGTTCGGTCACGCTACGCCCGGACGCTGAGCAGTGGACCGCCTCCTTCTGTTCGGTCAGATCCTCCAGGAACTCCCGAGTCACGTTGAAGCTTCGACCGCCGATGACCACTTCGGCGGGTCCTCGGGCCCTGATCTCATCCAGCGAACTCTGGAAGAGATGAGTGACATGCTCCGGGTCGAACGGAGCGCGCTGAGGCATTCACCCAAGGCTCCGACAAAGGCAATGTGTTCGTTCTTCATCGGGATCGATCCCCCAGGATCTGCTCCGCAGCCAGCTTCCCGGGCCCACCCGTGACACACCCACCCGGATGCGTCCCCGAGCCACATTGGTAGTACCCCGCAATCGGCGTCCTGTACTGATTCCAACCCGGTGCCGGCCGATTCAAGAACAGCTGAGATTCAAAGAGTTCGCCCGCGAAGATGTTGCCTTCGCTCAGGCCGACAATCTTCTCGATGTCGAGTGGAGTGACGATTTCGCGGTGCAAGATCAAATCGCTGAATCCCGGAAAGAACTCCTCGATTGTCTGCTGCACGGTGTCACCCAAGTTTTCTCTCTCGCTGTCCCAATCGCTCTCCGCCAAGTGATAGGGTGCGTACATGACAAAACACGACATGATGTGTTTTCCCGGAGGGCTCATGTCGGGGTCCAGTGTGGACTGAACGCAGCAATCCAGAAAAGGCCGCCGGCTGAACCGTCCGGCCTTACAGTCGGCAAACGCTTCTTCCAGGTAATCGATGGACGGGCCCAGGTTGGTGAAGCCCATGAACAGATCCTCCCGGCCCTCGAGCCCCGGAAATTCGGGGACTCCTGAGAGGGCAAAATTCACCTTGGCCGCGGTGCCCTGGAACTTGTAGTCCGATACGTGCTGCACGAGGTCTTCAGGAAGATCCGCTGGATCGACCAATCGAGTGAACGTCTGCCGGGGATCAAGAGCACTCACCACGAGATCCGCTTCGATCGTAGATCCGTCCGCTAAAGAAACGCCAACGGCGCGCCCGTCCTCGTGCAACACACGCTCCACTCCTGCATGGGTCCGAATGCTCCCACCAAAGGCCTCTAGGGCCCGCGCCAAGACCTGCGTGAAGCCGCCGTTGCCGCCCTTGTGGAAGCCCCAGTGACCCGGCTCACCGTCGTAGTCGCCCATCTTGTGGAAGAGCCAGACAAGGCCGGATTCTTTGTCCCGCGGCCCACACTTGCTGCCGATGATCCCACTCGACGCATATAGGGACTTCACAAGGTCGTTCTCGAAGTACTCGTCCAAGATTTCCGCAGCGCTGCAGTCGTAGAATTTCTGCATCAAGCCCCGCACCTCGGGGTCGAGTCCGTCCATGTAGTCGCGAAGCTCGGCGAGCTGGGCGATGTCCGCGGGATCCGAACTGCGGCTGTTGGGCGGGATACGATCCATCCATGGCTTTAGAGCCCTGGCCAGACGAGCGATCAGATGATCGAGGTCGCGAGACGCCTCTGCGTCCTCGATCGAGATCCGCGCGATCTCGTGGTAGTTCGCATCCGAGTCAGCGCCCAGGAAGAGATACTCTCCGTCCAGGCCCGGCTGGAACGTGTTGATAAGCGGCAGCACCATCATGCCGTGCTTCACGAGTTCCAAGTCCTGGACGATCTCCGGGCGCATCAGGCTGATGGCATACGAGAACGTGGTGAACTTGAAGCCCGGAATCAGCTCTTCGGTAATCGCGGCTCCCCCTACGAGGTGCCGACGCTCGAGAACCAGCGTATTCAGGCCAGCTCGAGCGAGATATCCCGCATTGACCAGTCCGTTGTGGCCACCACCGATGACGATCGCGTCATAACGCTCTGCGTTCGGCATCAGACGCCTCCCTCACTCATCAGCGCAGTCTTCCTCGACGGATTAAAGAACGGCATGCGTTCGACTCGAGCGAGAACGTTCTTCGGCTGGCGGATCACCGAGACCTCGAGATCGACCTCGGACCCTGCGGTGCACAGATCCAGGGGAAGCTTGGCGAGCGCGATCGGCTTTCTCAGCAGCGACGACGACAAAAAGCTGCTGGCATATCCGGCGTAGTCCCACTCCTTCCCTCCCCGCCGGTAGATGCTCATGGTCGATTCGGAGTAGAGCTCGTGCCGTGGAGGGACGATTCCGGCCGCGGTGTAGACGCGTTCGTAGTCGTGCCAATCGACCCCCAAACCGACGGTTTTCCACCGGCTGGTGCCGCCAGCGATCTCGGCTTC
Source organism: Longimicrobiales bacterium (assembly GCA_029245345.1). Lineage (NCBI taxonomy): Bacteria > Pseudomonadati > Gemmatimonadota > Longimicrobiia > Longimicrobiales > Longimicrobiales bacterium. The sequence continues at coordinate 152,054 of JAQWPM010000002.1, read as the reverse complement.
GATAGCCGAACGACCAATGAAGTCGCGGTCGTCCTGGGCCAGCTTGCTGAACATCCACCCCCACCCCAACTCGTGAGGCGTCTCACGTTCGGCATCGACCCACGCAAACCTGGAGGTGTGGAAGTCAGCACCCATCAGGAGCAGTCCCGCCTCCACTCGAACCATCTTGAGCGCCGTCGTCCCGATGGGCGTGATGTTGTGTCCCTTGCCCGCCACCATCAGCGCGTCCCAGACCGTCAACGCGTCCGCAGAGGGAATCCACAATTCGTACCCCAGGTCACCGGTGTAGCCGGTGCGAGACACCGTTACCGGGCACCCCGCGATCGTCGCCTGGGCGACTCCGAAGTACTTGAGTGGATCAGCTGCGTCGGTGAGTTGGCTGATGACGTGATGCGCCTCGGGCCCCTGAACCGCGAGAATCCCGAAGTCATTCGAAACGTCTTCAACGCTGACGTCGGCGAGCCCCATTTCGCGGCCGATGTTTCGGAAGTGTCGGAGCGAGGGTTCAGCTGCGGTAAGCCAGTACTCGCCCGCGGCCACCTGCATAACCACACCGTCTTGCAGGACGTATCCACGGGTGTCACACCAACACGTGTACTGTGCTCTCCCGACCCCACAGCCGCCGATGTCGCGCGCCATCGCCCGTCCGAGCAGCGCGCCAGCATCTGCGCCGGCGAACCGGTACTTGAACAGCGGTGACGTATCTAACACCGACACGGCGTTGCGCACGGAGTAGTACTCAGCGTTCAAGGAATACTGGTACTGTGGGGCGACCAAGTATCCGGACCAGTGCTTCCAGACGCCTGTGTGGTTCAGCGGTTCCAGGCGGGGCTGAAACGGGGTCATGCGAGGCATGTAAGATCTCGTGTGGTGTGCAGTGCGGTGCGGCGCAACTCTGTGCACTATTGTTGCCTTGGAACGTCGGACATAATAGGTGCGCCGGAACGCGGCGCGAGGATTTCGGGTTAACTCAGTAGCAGAGCTCAACTCCAGAACGATGATCACGAGACGATGAGAAGACTACTTCTCCTATTGTTCGCCATAACCGCTACTGCGGCAATCGAGGAACACACCCCACGTGACGTGGCGAATCACATCGCGCACGATGGGATTATTGCGGCTATCTCGGACAGCGTCGCACCGCTCCCTCGCCCCCTTCCCTTCTTCTACGACCTGTATTCGTTCCGGGGCGACGAAGGCAATACGACCGTGGTCGCCGCCTTCGCGGTCCCAGTCAGGCGGCTCGGCCGCGAGTGGCACGAACGACAGGCTCGGTACCGGTTCGATGTGGCGCTCGTCCTCGCGGACACAGCACGCCACACCGTGACACGTACCGACGACTCCGTATACGTCAGCGTGCCCCAGCAGCTGTCCGGGGACCACCTGCTCTACACCCACGTAGAGGTCCAGACGCTGCCCTCCAATGGAACGGTCCAACGCGTGACCATGTCTGACGCGGCACGTCCCGGGACCGGCCAGCTCTACTCGACCGAATACGTCATCCCCGATTATTCCGGGACTCACCTCATGATTTCCGACGTGGCCATGGGGCAGCCCAACCCGCGAGCGGGATGGACGCGGGACGACGTGACGCTCGCGTTGTTGCCCACCAGTCAGTTCCCGGGGAGCTCATTTGAGTTGTTCTACGAGATCTACAACCTTCCCGCAGGATCGATCTACACGACTCGAGTCGCGATCGCGCCGGTGGATGAGGGTGGCTCCTTGGTGGTCGGTGCGGACGGCGTGGTAGACGCCAGTTTCTCCGCAACTTCTGAGGCTGAGGACGGCGCCGCACAAGCGGAATTCAGAACCGTAGACGCCCGCATCCAGAAGGGCACGTATCGCATCACGATCGAGATCACGGACGAGGGAAGCGGCGAGTCTGCCACCCAGTTCAAGAACTTCGAGGTTCGGGGTCCCGGTCGGGGCGCGACCATGGTACCTGCGCTACCGTCGGAACGGTCGCGAGGCAACGGGCGACCGACTCCGAACTGACGACCTTCAGCGTGCGCGGAACTCGAAGTCGCCGTTGGCTACGCGCCCGTCTCGGTGTCCCAGAGCCCGCGCAGATACTCGAAGGTGTAGATACCGGTCGAGTGACTGTCACTCCACACGAGTTGAATCGCATACCGACCCACGTAATGGATCGCGGTCGGATACACGCTGTCGTCGATGTGCTCTGGTAGCAGGGTGCGAATCCCAGTCATTTCGTCGACACATCCCGCGCAGGGGCACAAGCGCCGGAGGGCCGGCGGCACAAAGTGAGAGACAACTCCGTCTTTCCACGAGATGCGGAGTTGGGATCCGTCATCACTCGGACCGATCTCGAGCGGATCGAAGTGGGGCTGGAGCATGCTAGCCTTCTCTCTTACCAAGACGTTGGGCCAGTTCGCGGAACGCCTTTCCGCGGTGACTCCGTTCGTTCTTGTCCCTCGCAGTCAACTCCGCAAAGCTACACCCGAGGCCGGCATCGAAGAAATACGGATCGTAGCCGAAGCCGCCATGACCTTGGGGTTCACTCAGTATGAGTCCCTCAGCCTCGCCGCGAATCGTGATCGGGTCTTGGTCCAACCCGACCAAGACAGCTGCGCACACATACCGACCTGTGCGTTTCGCCGGCTCTAAGTCACCCAGGCGTTCCACGAGATGATCGTTGTTCGCCCCATCTAGCGCCTTGCCCTTCAGGCCACGATCAGGCGCGAAGCGCTTCGAGCGTACACCCGGAGCTCCGCCCAACGCGTCTACTTCCAGACCACTGTCATCCGCAACAGTCGGGATGCCCACCTTCGCGTAGAAGTACTCAGCCTTGGCTCGAGCATTCTCCTCGAAGGTGTCGTAGATCTCGATGCCTTCTTCGTCGTCACTCTCAGGAATGCCGGCCGAATCCAGATCGATGACTTTGAGCCCCGCCACATCGCCTAAGATGCGGCGTATCTCGACCATCTTGTCTTGGCTTCGGGTGGAGACGAGCAACTCCACCTCAGTCTCCCTTCAGCGCCCTGCTCTGAGCCGCGAAAAGGCGCTCCAGCCCTGACGTGGCCAGGTCGATCAGGGCGTCGAGTTCTGCCCGTGAGAACGGGTCACCCTCGGCTGTTCCCTGAACCTCGACGAGACCGCCGCCTTCGGTGCCGACCACGTTCATGTCTACCTGAGCACTCGAGTCTTCGGGATAGTCGAGATCAAGACAAGGGACCCCGTCCACGATGCCGACGCTGACCGCCGCCACACGCTCTCGGAGTGGGCTTCGCACCGCGATTCCTTCGTTTAGCATCCATTCACCGGCCAGAGCCAACGCCACGCAAGCTCCGGTGATGGACGCAGTTCGCGTTCCACCATCTGCCTGGAGGACGTCGCAGTCGACGGTGACCGTGTTCTGCCCCATGCCTTTCATGTCCGTCACGGACCTTAAGGACCGGCCAATGAGCCGCTGAATCTCCTGCGTACGCCCCTTGGGCCCGTTGCGTTCACGTCTAGACCGCGTGTGGGTCGCTCGGGGAAGCATCGCGTACTCCGCCGTCACCCAACCGTCCCCGCTCCGCTCACGCCACGACGGAACGCCCTCGACGACCGAAGCCGTGCACAGAACGCGGGTCTGGCCGGTCGCGATGATGCACGAGCCCTCTGCATACGGGGCGACTCCGGTCTCGATGGAGATGGATCGCGGATCGTCCGGACGCCGCCCTTCACTGCGAGTAGTCACGATTGAGTGCCTTGAATTCGATGTACGAGTTCCGTTGTCGAGTAGCCCTCGACGAACGGGATCAGTTCCACACGGCCACCAGCCGCTTCAACCTCATCACGGCCGACGACCAAATGGGGAGCGTAGTCGCCCCCCTTTACCAACACATCTGGCAGAAGTCCTGACAGAAGCTCGCGGGGAGTGTCCTCGGCAAAGAGACACACTGCATCTACAGACGACAGCGCCGCGAGCACGAGAGCACGATCCCCTTCCGGAACGAGCGGGCGCCCCACTCCTTTCCCAAGTCGGCGAACCGAATCGTCGGTATTAACCGCGACAACAAGCGCGTCACCCAACGCCCGAGCCGCTGCCAAGTAGTGTACGTGTCCCGGGTGCATGAGATCGAAGCAGCCGTTCGTGAAGACGAGCGTGTTCGCCCGAGGCCGCCTATAGCGCTCCAACAACTCGGAACGCGACAGGACTTTGTCGGCTAGCCCCACGTTGCTCACGAGACCGATCCAGAAAGTACCGTAGTGAGCCCGCGCTCAATCATCTGATGGGCCACAGCCTCGGCCAGGCCCTTGGGGTCATCCAACACACCGGTCAGATCGGACCGAGTCATCGCCGAGCCGTCCTCACTCGCCGCGGCCGCCCACAGGCGGATCCAGCGACCCGTCGGCTGAGCGAGAGCGCCCAGCGCGGACCCCGCAGGCACAGACAACGCATCCACAAGCGCGAGTTCGGTTTCAAGCGCGATTCGACTGGTCTCGTGATCGACCGCGTCCAGACCTGGGAGCTTCGCGAGGTCGTGCCCACCGATCAACGCCAACGCCCCCTGCCCTGGAGCGGGAAGCCATGCCTTGGGATCGAGCACCTCCGCACCAAGCGCACCCAAACCTGCTTGGCGAGCTTCCGCGACGCCCAGGATGGCCGCGTCGGCGAGTCCAGACTCGAGGACCACTGCGGGGCTCGTCCCATTCGTGAGTGAAACCGCAACCAAGTCAGGTCTGTGCGCACGTAGAAAGGCCCTTCGACGTCCGCCCGAGACTCCGACTTTCACCCCTGGGGCAAGGGTCCGAAGCGAAGTAGGTGCGCCATCCGGCGTGACGAGCATGTCGCGCGGCTCCACTCGTATGAGCACAGCCAGAATCGGGAGTCCTTCGCGTTTCCGGAAGCGCAGCCGGGTGCCGGCCACAAGTGCCAGGTGTGCGTCGCCACGCCCGAAAGCATCCAGCGGATCTCCGGAACCGTTGGCCACGAGCGAGACGTGAACCTGTGTCCCAGCCTCGGCGAGACGATCTCGGACCCAATGGGCCTGAGTGATCGTGTCGGGAGTCGTCGCCAGCCGGTACGTCACATCGATACCTGCCCCGCCGTGGCGAGAGCGATCAGAGGTAGAAGACCAGGTAAGCGGCCAGAAGGATCGCCACCCACAAGACCATGCTGCCGGTAGGCCACGACCGCGCCAACGGACCTTCACTTCCGTGCCAACGATTTGCCGACCGCAGGACCGACCCAACGAACTCCATCACCGACGCCCGCACGTACGTGTCGACTCGCGCGACGGCGCCACCAATTGAACGCACCAGCCACGGGCCCAGTTTCCTGTAAAGCACTTCCCCGTCGATGTGCACGGCACGTTTTTCGTCCGGATAGATGCCCGTCTTCATGAGCATCACGAATCCAATCGCACCAAAACACAGCAGCTGGAGCTGCACAAGCACATGTGTGGTGTCGTAGGGATGGTAGTCCATCTCATATGGCAGCAGCGTGTAGAACTGCATCGGGAACATGCCGATCAGCACACACAACACGGCCCCGATGGACATGGCGATGAGCATGTTCTTCGGCGGCTCTTTCGTGCGAATACCCGAGTCGTGCGCGAAGAAAGCGAAGTACGGGATCTTGATGCCCGCATGCTCGAGTACACCCGCGGACGCGAAGAGCATAAACAACCAAACGATGTAGTGATGCTCCTCGATCGCAGCCACCATGATCATGGACTTCGTAACGAAGGCGCTGAACAGAGGGAACGCCGAGATCGCGGCGGCACCGAAGATGCATAACGTGGCCGTGATGGGCATCGTCTTGTAGAGACCACCCAAGTCGGTCCCCTTCGAGCGACCCGTCATCGTCAGCACGGCACCCATCGACATGAAGAGCAGGCCCTTGAAGATGACATCCGCAAAGGCGTGCGCGACGGCTCCGTTCACGGCCAACGCCGTGCCGATCCCAATACCGGCAATCATGAAGCCGATCTGGTTGACCATGGAGTAGCCGAGCACCCGCCGCAGGTCGTTCTCCAGGACCGCATAGAAGATCGGGAAGAACGTCATCGCTGTCCCTACGATCACCAACACGTCCGCGCCCGCGAAACTCCGAGCGAGTGCGTAGACCGCCACCTTCGTCGTGAAGGCACTAAGGAACACGGTTCCGGTCGGCGTGCTCTCAGGGTACGCCTCGGTGATCCAGTTGTGGGCCAACGGGAAGCCGGCCTTGATTCCGAACGCCAAGAGCAGGACCCATCCCGCGGCGCCCGCACTCTCGAGATCGATGTGCTCAAAGGCAATCGACCCCGTCGAGTGCGCAATCATTAACGCTGCGGAGAGCAGCATGACACCCGACACCACATGGATGATCAGGTATCGGAATCCAGTGGCGAACGAACGGTCTGAATCACGCGCCCAGATCAGGAATGCCGACGTGATCGCCAGGAGTTCCCAGAAAATGAAGAGCGTGATCAGATCGCCGGCGAATACCGCACCAATCGCGGATCCGGCATACAGCATCGCCGAGACGTGCTGCAGTCCGGCGCTCTTATTCCCGACAATGTCGGTTTCGCCCACCTCGTCTGCGACGGAACCGTCCGGCGTCCCGTCTCCAAGGTGGAGGGCATAAATGAAGCCGAGGAACGCCGCGAGGTGGAACAGATACCCGAACAGCAGGCTCAGCTTGTCCGCTCTGAACGGGGTGAGCGTGTACCCCATGAGCTCGAACTGGAGGTGCACACCCGGCTCTACGCCAAACCACAGGTTGAGGCCCCCAATGAGCGGGATGGCGAGCACCAGGGCCTTCCTGACAGACCCTTTGGTGAACGCGACGAGCAAAGCCCCGACGAAGAACAGTACGAACGGTGGGAGGTTATTCAGCATCTGAGTCCTCCTCGTAGCGTCCGCCGCCTTCGTAGTAGTCCTCTGAGCGGATCAGCAGCTTCCGCATGGGCCGGGCGAGCAGCACCAAGAACCAGAACGATGCGAACCCGTAGACCGCGTAGAAGAGCGGCATGCCCTCCCATGGGTGGGGGTGAGCGTTCTCGCGACCCAAAACGAACTCGGCGACGAGCAAGATCCCGGCGAGCACATACAAGACCGTGAAGAGACGCTTCACCAAGTCAGGCTTATCCATCCACCCGATCGGCTCTTTGAGCGACCCGTGGTCGTCGTGGCTCATTGCACGCCTCCCGGAATCACCATCGCCATCAGATTGAACGCCAAGTCTGGTCTTACGAAGAGTCCTACCGTCATGATCGCCGTGATGATGATGGCGATCAGGCTCGCCGTGGGAGCCTCGTGAATGCCCTCACGATGGTGGGCGTCCTCCAGCGGCTTGAAGAAGAACGCCTTCACGGGCACCTCAAGCAGATAGTACAAACCGAGAAGTGAGCTGAGCATGAGGACCATGAGCAGGCCGACCTGCCCGGCCTCGAGCGTACCCATGGCGAGGAACCACTTGCTCCAGCTTCCGCCAGCCGGGGGCAGACCAATAATGGAAAGCGACCCGACGAAGAACGCTCCAAAGGTGATCGGCATCGTGCGCCCGAGCCCATGCATACGGCTGATCTTTTTCTCGTGCGCCGCGACCATGACAGCCCCCGCAGCAAAGAAGAGCGTGATCTTCCCGAACGCATGCATCGCGATGTGCATCCCCCCACCGATGATGCCCCACTCGTTCGCCAGCAGCGCGCCGAGCACGATATAGGAGAGCTGACTGATGGTCGAGTAGGCGAGTCGCGCCTTGAGATTGTCCTTCGTGAACGCGACGAGCGACCCGAGGATGATCGTCATGGCAGCGACCCAAGCGAGCCACGGTGTGGCCGCGAGCGTCCCGAGCAGATCGATGCCGAAGACGTACACCGAGACCTTGAGCACCGTGAAGACACCGGCCTTCACGACTGCGACGGCGTGAAGCAATGCGGAAACAGGCGTAGGCGCCACCATGGCAGCCGGGAGCCACCTGTGGAACGGCATCACCGCGGCCTTACCGACACCAAAGACAAACAGCACCAAGATGGCGCTCAGCACCCCCGTTCCAGCGGTACCTGCCAGGATTCCACCGTCCGTGAAGTCCACCGTTCCCGCGAGCTGCCACGTCCAGATGATGGCAAGCAGCTGGAAGCCCACGGATGTGGTCAGCAAGATGCCAAGATAGATCCGGCCTGCCTTCTTCGCCTCCTCCGTCTGGTGATGTGTCACCAAAGGGAAGGTGCAGAGCGTCAGTACCTCATAGAACGCGAAGAGTGTGAAGAGATTCGCACTAAAGGCGACGCCCAAAGCTCCGGCAATGGCCACGGCGAAGAAAAAGAAGAACCGACTTTGATTCTCCTCGTGGTGGCCTCGCATGTACCCGATCGCATAAAGCGACGTGATCGGCCAAAGGAATGCGGCAACCAGCGCGAAGAGCATTCCAAGCGGCTCGACCTCGAACGCGATCTGAACACCCGGAACGACTTCGAAGAGATCGAGTCGCGGCCGCTCGCCAGCCTGCACCATGGGAAGCAGCTGATAGACGTGCCAGAACGTGAGACCACCCGTGAGAAGCGTCACTGTCTCACGAGCGTTCGGGTGTTTGCCCAGCATCAGGACGATGAACCCACCCACGACTGGGAGGAGCATCGCAATCGCGATCAATGTTCCGCCGCTCATGGCATTACCCCCAGCAGCGCTTCCGCAGCCTTCGTCGCAATGTCAGACGTGGTCGTCGCGTCGATGCCGAAGTAGAAGCTGGCGGCGACAAGCGCCCAGGTCGGGATCAGCAGACTGAGCGGTGCCTCTTTGATGTCGTGGTCCGGATCCGCCGTCTGGAAGTATGCGACTTCGACAACCTTCCAGACGTAGACCACAGCCATCAGCGAGCCGACCATCACCACCGCGGCGATCGGCCACATGCCTTGCTCCAACGCGGCTTGCACCAGGTACCATTTGCTGATGAAGCCCACGGTGAACGGCACGCCGATGAGGCTGAGTCCACCTCCCACGAAGGCGGCCATCGTCCACGGCATTTTCTTGCCGAGACCAGCCATCTTGTCGATGCGGACAGAGCCGATGCTGTACATGATGCAGCCCATCGCCATGAACAGCGCGCCCTTCATGAGCGCGTGGTTGAACAGGTGAATAAGCCCTGCAGTCACACCGAGTACCGACGCAAAACTGATGCCGAGCACCATGTACCCGATCTGGGCCACCGACGAGTAGGCTAGGAGCCGCTTCACGTTGTCTTGGTAGATCGCAACAAGTGACATCGTCAGAATCGCGACGACCGCGAGTGGCATCAAGACCATCTCGAGGTGCATCTGACCGAACGAGAAGTCCGCGCCGAAGATCGTGAAGAAGAACCTCAGCAGCAGATAGACGGCGACCTTGGTCATGGTCGAGGCGATGAACGCCGTAACGGCCGAGGGGGCGTACGTGTACGCGTTTGGCAGCCACAAGTGCAGCGGAAACAACGCCAGCTTCAGCGTGATGCCCACCGTCAGGAAGGTGAACGCCACCGGAATCGTGCGATTGCTCGCGACCTCGGGAATGCGCTCCGCCAGGTCCGCCATGTTGAGCGTCCCGGTCATCACGTACAACAGACCGATACCAATCACAATGAACGTGGCACCCAAGCTGCCCATGATCAGGTACTGGAACGACGCCGTGAGCGCCCTTCGATCCTGCCCCATCGCGATGAGCGCATAGGCCGACAAGGACGACACCTCGAGGAAGACGAAGACGTTGAAGACGTCGCCAGTCACCGCGATGCCGAGGAGCCCTGTCATACACAGGATGAAGGCAGAGTAGAAAAGCGCTCCGCGGTCCTCGCTTACTTCGCGTTGAACGCTGGTCCGTGCGTACAAGATCGTGACAGCGGCAATGACCGACACGATAAGCGCGACGAATGCGCTGGCCAGGTCGACACGGTATTCGATGCCGTACGGTGCAGCCCAGCCACCCATTTCGTAGTTGAGCGCTCCTTGATCCAACACGATCCTGACAAGCGAGACCGAAGCGTAGAGCGCCCAAAACGCGGCCCCGACCGCGATCACCCATGCGGCCTTCCAACGGTTCACCAACGCCGCGATCGGCGCCAGGAGCAGCGGGATTACGACGAGCAATGCGGGGAGATGCTGGCTCACAGGCTGCTATCCCGGATCTCGTCTTCTTCAATGGTCCCGTACGCTTCTTTGATCCGGACAACGAGGCTCAGCCCCAATGCCAGAGTCGCCACACCGACCACGATCGCCGTCAGCATGAGCACATGTGGTATCGGGTTGGAATACACCGCGTCCTCACCATGCTCGAGCAGGATCGGCGCAGTCCCTCCCGTCACCTTTCCGAACGAGACGTACATCATGATGACGGACGTCTGAAACAGATTCAGTCCGATGAGCTTCTTCACCAGGTTGCCCCGCGCGATGAGCGTGTAGAAGCCCACCATCATCAGGACGATCACGGCCCAGTAGTTGAACAGTCCGAGCGCCCTCAAGGATCGATTCTCCGGCGACCAGCGAAGGCGTAGAAGAGCGCGACCATCACGCCGAACACCGTGATGAGAACGCCAAGCTCGACCAAAAGAATGCCCCAGTGCTGCCCATGAAGCGGGTCATGCGCCAACACATTGTAGTCCAGGTAGTTCCCGCCCTTGAACAAGCCTACGAGACCGACCGAGATGTAGAGAAGAACACCGGATGCCCCGCACACGTAGACGGCGTGCGGCGGCAGAACCTTCACTGCATTTCCGAGCCCGTAGACCAACGCGTAAAGGACAAACGCCGCGGCGAAGATGACTCCAGCCTGGAATCCGCCTCCCGGGCCGTAGTCCCCATGGAACTGGACGTACAGGGCAAACAGAAGAATAAACGGAATCAGGATCTTGGCCCCAACGCGAAGGATTAATCGGTCATCCATCTCCGTCCTCCTCGGCGGAAGTCCCAGGAGCGCCGGAAACGTCGCCCGAAGGGTCGTCCCCTTCACTGTCCGAATCAGACTCTAGGTCTTCCCTTTTGGTGCCGGGCCTCAGCGTCATCCATCGCCCCTCGTGGAACACGCGCCGAGGGAGCGGCCCACGCGAGAGGAGAAGCAAGACCCCTACCATCGCGGTGAAGATCACCGCGGTTTCGCCCATCGTGTCGTAGCTTCGGTAAGAGGCGAGGACCGACGTGACAACGTTCGGAATGTGCCCCACCTCGTGCTCGGACTCCTCGATGTAATGAGGTGCCACGTGCAGATGGGCCGGATTGTCGGCTGCGCCGAAAGGTGGCAGCTCGGACGTCCCGTAGACGAGGATCGCACCGGTCACCAGCACCACGAAGAGCGGTAGAATCGGCGTGTGCTTGGGCTTCTGCTCCTCGTGTCCAACAAGAGCGAGCGTGCCCAGAAGGAGTACGGTCGAGATACCCGCACCCACGGCCGCTTCGGTAAACGCTACATCCACGGCATCCATCACCATGAACAATCCGGCGGAAAGCAGGCTGTAGATACCGGCCAACATCACTGCTGCGAACAGGTTTCGCTGTCGAGCTACGGCAACACCAGTCGTGGCGAGTAGGATGAGGAGAACGATGTCGACGATTTCGATCATTCTTCGTCGCCCTCCGCCACGATCAAAGGCTCTACGCCAGTTGCAATCGCAGCCCGCGCGAGGGCATGGGTCGCGATGGGGCTCGTGAACATCAGGAACGCGTAGATGAGCACGAGGCGCACCAGCACCATCCAATAGCTCGTCTCCCCGTGGATCATGCTCAGAATCGTCTGGAGTGACATTCCGAGAATGAGAAGGCCGGCACCCATCGTGTCAGTCATCCCTGCAGCGTGCAGGCGGGTAAACACGTCAGGCAAACGCAAGATGCCGATCGTCCCCACGATCATGAAGAAGAGCCCACCCCCGATGGAGACCCAGCTGGCAACGTTGAAGGCCATATCCATCAGTCGCCCTCCTGCTCTGCACGTCGCGTGAGCCCCAGATCACCGAACTCGAAGAACTTCAGAACAGCGATGGTGCCGATGAAGTTGATGAGTGCGTATGCCAGCGCGACGTCCAAGAACTCAGGCCGCTCCGCGAGAAACCCGAGTACCGCGATCAGAAGCACCGTCTTGGTACCGAACGTGTTCACCGCCATTACGCGGTCATAAACCGTCGGGCCTAGCAGCGCGCGCACCAACGCCAGCGTCATGCTGATCAGAATGCCTGCCGTGGCGGCAACAAACATCATCCACCCTCCACGTGCCTGCACCGACGATCCATCTCTTTTTCTTCGTCTTCGGACTCCAAATCGGCCGAGCTCAGGGCATGGATTTGGAATTCTTGGCCTTCGACCCCAGTAGTGATCGTTCCCGGCGTCAGCGTGATCGAATTGGCGTAGATGAACTTCCCGAGGTCGCTCTTCTGAGAACCATGGAAGACGACCATACGCGGGCTGATCGGCAATCGGGGATCCAGGATGACCTTTGCGACCGCAATGTTCGCGATCACGATCTCCCACATGAGCCACGGGACGTACATCCAGAAGCGTCCACCGACTTGCAACGGCACACCCTCATGATCCACGACGTCCATGCGCACCGCGAGGTAAACCACGAGCACGGATGATCCCGCCCCCAAGCTATTGAGCAGGGGCGTGTAGTGGCCCGAAAGAGCAAGCCAAAAGCCGAAGAGGATTGCACCTAGTCCGAAGGCTCGGAGCAACGTTACACCTAGGCTGAGGTGGGAGTTCGGAGAGAGCTTGGAGGGCCTACCCGGAGGAAACGACGGCAAAACCTACCAGTTCGACTGGGCGCCGTCTACAATCTTCTGAATGAGCAATTCGATGGCCTCAGCTCGGCCCACCTCTTCGGTCTCTGAAGCTTCCAGAAACTGCCCTTGAGCGATGACGCTGCGGGATTCCCAGAGGATGATATTTTCGACGAGATCCACGATCTCCACGGCCACCGTGATGTTCACCTGACGCTGCAAAACCTGGGCAGCCTGGCCTTCGGCCGCGGCCCGATAGTTCGGTGCCACGACGTCGTATCGTGTGATGGAGCCGCGCACGATGGCATCCGCAACGTCGCCTCCGGCCGTCCGCACCCCAAGCGCCCGGGGCAGGTTACGCAGTAGTTCGTCGTAGACCTCACCGGCCAACTCGAACCGATTGGTCTCGTTGTCGAACGGCTGCACGGCGATCGTCTTCACATGCGCCGGCGGAAACGAGCCAGCGCGGAAGGAGTAGGCGCAGCTCGTCGTTGCGAGAAGCAGCGCAAAGACGACAAATCGGCTGGTTCGCATTTTCATCGGTTCAGAACTCCAACCTGCCAATAGGATCCCAGGTGTCAGGCGCGAAGGGCTCAACTCGAGTGAGGCTCTCGCGCGTGAGCTTCAATTCACGGAACTCGGCCAAATTACGATAGGTGGCCTGAACTGGGTATCGGCCATTCTCCTCGAGATCGACCTCGACCCACTGAACGACGTCTCCGCGATCAATCAGGTCGAGACGCTTGAGGACTCCGTCCTGGACCCCATAGTGAAGCTCGGTTCCATCCGTGTAGCGGTATCTGAGCCGAGTCATTCCTCCGTCGAGTTCGTCCCCTCCAAGAAGCTCGATCCCATACTCCGGGCGGAAAACACCAAGCACACCCCACATGAGATCTAACGGAGGAAGGATGTCATCGGGCATACCGGGAGGTAGGATCATCTTCCCATTGACTAGCGCCGCCTGAAGAACCGTTTCACCGCTACCCAAGAACAGGTCGAGCCGGGCCTTGTACGGGGGCTCGATTCGGGCGACACCCCGCCCGAAGACTCGGACACCCTGCTCGTTGAGTTCCCAATCGAAGACGATGCGGAGGGGGTATTCAAGACTCGTGTGGTCCTCGAGCGCCAGCGCACGCTGCTCCGCGTCCATGGCTGGAGCTACCACCACGACACGGCGGGACGCACAACTGCTCATGGCGAGCGTCGCGGCGAGCGAGAGCAGCGCTCTCTGACGGCGTTTGTGTGTGTCGAACATGAGCATTGGGCCAAAGGTAGTCGGGCGATCCAGGCACTCCTACCCCTTCCGGGCCGCCGCTGTTCGTTGATCTTTCGCGGGTGAACTTCACCGACCCCGACAAGACCGTCCTCGTCGCCTCCGACGTCCATCTCGGCTCCATCTCGGCCGAGCAACAAGGCGCCTTCCTGTCCTGGCTCAAGCAGGCCAGCGAAGTCACGTCTCACATCGTCCTGAACGGTGATCTCTTCGACTTCTGGTTCGAGTACATCTGGGGGCACACCGCGGGGCACGACGAACCCCTCGCACTGCTGAAGTCGATCGTTAACGACGGTGTGCGCATCACTCTCATGGGGGGCAATCACGACTGGTGGGGAGGACGTTATCTCCGGGACGAAATCGGGCTGGAATACAATCAGGCGCCGATCGTCCAGAGGCTTGCGGGCTTAAACACCTTGGTCGCCCATGGGGACGGGCTCGGTAAGGGTGATCTCGGCTATCGGATGCTCAAGTTGGTGCTTCACGGCCGCCTCACGCGCTGGGCCTTCGCCTCGTTGCCCCCGGTCGTGGGCGACCTAGTGGCTCGAGGGGTCTCTGAGACGGAGCACCGTTGGACCGCACCCGGCCCGATGGAACTGAGCCGGGCGGCAGCACTACGAGAATGGGCCGTTGGTGAAATGGGCCGCCGGTCGGAACTTGATCTGGTATTGCTGGGTCATACGCACCTGCCCGAGCTTGTGCCTGTCGCCGAAGGTCGGTGGTATATGAACTCGGGGGACTGGGTGTATCACCGGAGTTACATCGTACTTCGCGAAGGCCAAGAGCCTCGACTCGAAGAGTGGGACGGAACCATCAAGTGATCGCGAGACTGCCAATCCATCGACTGGGCTCAGTGACCCTGTGCGCCTTGGCGATCGCGCTATTGAGCGTGGCCGAGGTCTCCGCCCAGAACATGGATTCCCCCGCGGCCCCAGACTCGGCTGCTGTGCGTGTGGGTGTCAGTCCAACCGGCGCCTTCCTCCGTGCAGTCTTGGTTCCTGGCTGGGGGCACGCCTCCATTGGGGCGCGTACCAGGGCCGGGTTCTACTTCGTTCTTGAGGCCACGAGTGGCTACGGGATTCTGCGGACGCGCAGGCGCATCAGCGAAGCTCGCAATCGCGCCGACTTCCGGGAGTCAGTGATACGCGCCGAGCTGGCCGACCAAGGCATCGTCGAAGTGGATGCCATTCAAGAAGTCCTCGATGCTGACCCGACGCTCGAGGACCTGACCGCACTGACCGAGTCTCGTCTGCAGCAGCAGGAGGACTGGGCTGCTTTGGGAATCTTCTTGCTCTTTTTGAGCGGTGCAGATGCGTACGTCTCGTCGCACCTAAAGGACTTCCCGGCCCCGATCGAGTTCGAGGCGAGTCCGGTCGGAAACGGCCGGATGGACGTGGGATTCAAGATCCCGGTCGGGAACTAGAGGCGCGGGGCCAAGCGGCCATAGGCTCTATCCACCGTCGTTTGACGGGAACGTGTGGGAATCGAACCCACCTACCCGGGTTCTAGCCGGGCTGCACGGTTTTGAAGACCGCCGAAGACACCAGTCTCCCTCCGCCCCCTTAGCCGCGTCCTTCACGCTGTCTGAGGACAGCTTCGCGGGGCCGGACGATAGGGCGACGCGTGCAGATCGCCAAGAGCCCGAGCTCGTTACGGACCGTCGCTCAAAGCGCCATCTACGGCAGTCTGGATCGGTTCGACAGACGTCCCGAAGCCCTACCTCGCCTAGATGACCATCCCGTCCTGTCCAATCACCACTCTGTATGGCAGTCCGCGATATCCGTAGCTGTCGCGCAGTCGATCCAGTCCCGCAGCGAGCGGATAACCCACCCCTCCGATTTCGTCCAGAAAGGCGAGAGCATCGTCGGGTGGCAGGTCCTCGTTCAACCCCAGAGCCACTACGTCATCGCCAGAGTAAGCGTCGGCCATATCTGCGAGCAGTGGCTTCTCCCTCATCACCCAAACGAATCGCAGCGCGAGGCACCTGCGCTCCTTGTGGGTGAATCCCCGATCGGGGCCCCTGGTTTCCTAGTCCGAAGCACCCTGCGAAGCGGCGGCAGCGAGACGATCCGCATTCCACGCCTGTGCCAGTTCGTCAAGTTCCTCCGCCACGTCACGCCTCAACTCAGACAAGCGGTCGCGTCCACGCGGGCTTCGAACCGCCCTACGGAAGGCTCGCAGATCTTCGCGGACCTGAGTCTGGCGATCTCTCCATGTGATCGCAGCGAGACCAACGGTCGGCATGCCGACGGTCAGAATACCAGCCGCGGTCAGGCCCCACCCGAGCCAGACACCCGCGGTCACCATCCCCCACCACAACGGAAAAGCCAAGATGCCGATCGCAATCTTGTACGTGGCGACTTGGTCGATCGCCGGTCGAAAACGTGGCGCGAGGTAGCGCGTGGCAACGAAGGGAGGCAACCAGGCGAACATCCCCACGAGCGCAACGGGGAGTACGAAGCCCAGCAGCAAGGCCTGACGAAGCGCATACACGAGCACCACCCCCATGCGATAGGTCGGAGGAATGTCACCTTCACTCGCGCCGAACAACGTCAGCAGCCTTAGATAACGACGGACCCGGGCCCGTAATGCACGGAAGCGCACAGGATCCGTCGCTCGGAGCCACCGGATACCGTCGGCGAAACGGCGAAGCCGAGGCATCCGCTCTGTCATGCTGTCCCGCTCTCTAAAGCGGGCGAACTTCTTCTCCCTCGCATACAGCCGCTCGGCAGCTTCGACGAGATCGCGGTCTTCTGGGTGATCGAAATTCAACGTCACGGCCTCGAGCCCTGCTCTGATTCGATCCGTGAGCGCGCGCACCGTCGCCCTCTCGTCCTCCACGTACGCATCACGGTACTCCCCCACGGGAAACGACTCCCCGAACATCGCAACGACCCTGCCCCTAAAGAGGTGTTTCCGTGTGTACGTCAGACCAACGGGCTGGACGTGTAGGCCGAGCTTCCAATCACGTCGCTCCTCAGCGAGCAAAGCAATACGTGCTGCGCCAGTCCGGATTGGAGTCAGAGACGGCTCAGAATGACTCTGTCCCTCAGGGTAGATCTGCACGGCCTCACCGTTGTGGAGTGCACCGATCGCAGCATCGAACGTGGTGTCGTTCAGGTGCGCCTGGCCCGGAAAGTCCTTACGTCGATAAACCGGAAGGCCACCCAGGCCGCGCAGCATCGCACCGACCAGCCACTGCTCGAAGAGAGCCGCCTTCGCCAATGTACGCGCAGGACGCCCACCCGTCCGGAAGATCACGAGGGGATCCACAAGCGCGTTCGGGTGATTCCCGGCGATGAGCACGGGACCCTCCGGCATAACGGGTCCGGTCCGTTCCACATCGTAAAATACGGACACGACCCAGCCGACGAACTTCGTGATAATCCGTGTTAACAAAACCGCCTCCGATGGGTCGCGCCGCTCCCTGGCCCCAACATGACCCCTCACAGTCGAATAGGGAAAGGACATCGGCTGTCATCGGGAAACACGCCGAGGTACCTTTGAAGCCTCAGAAAACCCTGCATCAAGACTCGTGAAGACCTCAGAATCATCCACGCGTGATCGCTCAGCGACGTACGCTTCACAAGGGGGTACGCTGCGCCCAGTCGATATGCACGAGGGCGCCCGCAATCCGGGCGCGCGCCTCGACATGGACTGGGTGAGCACCCTCCGGGTGAATCGTAGTGCGGTCGAACGTCGCGCCGCTACGCTCGGCACACGTCGCAGTGTCAAGAAGGAGTGGCAGGCGGCTTGGCTCCTCAAGGCCATTACCCTGATGGATCTGACTACCCTCGCGGGTGATGACACGGAGGAAAGAGTCCGTCGCCTGTGCGCCAAAGCTCGTCAGCCTGTCCGCCGGGATCTCTTGGAGGCGATGGGAATGCCCTCCGACGCGATTAGGGTCGGAGCTGTCTGCGTCTACCATCAAATGGTACCCGCAGCCGTCTCAGCGCTTGCGGGATCCGGAATCCGGGTCGCGGCTGTGTCGACCGGATTTCCACATGGACTGAGTCCCATCCCACAACGCATCGCCGAGATCAAAGCATCTGTGGCGGCTGGGGCCAGGGAGATCGATATCGTCGTGACTCGGGGGCACGTCCTGACCGGGAACTGGCAGGCGTTGTATGACGAAGTGCGGTCCTGCCGCGAAGCGTGCGGCGATGCACATATCAAGACGATCCTCGCGACCGGCGAACTCGCGATGCTTCGAAACGTCGCCAAAGCGAGTCTGGTGTGTATGATGGCCGGCGCTGACTTCGTAAAGACGTCCACAGGCAAGGAACGTGTGAACGCGACGCTCCCGGTAGGACTCACGATGGCCCGCACGGTGCGTGCTTATGCTGAGCGGACCGGGTATGCGGTCGGATTCAAGCCTGCTGGTGGAATCCGAACCGCGAAGGAGGCCCTCCTCTGGCTCCTCCTGATGAAAGAGGAGCTCGGCACCGGGTGGATGCAGCCTGAACTGTTCCGTTTCGGCGCATCGTCGCTCCTCGGCGATATCGAACGTCAACTCGAGCACCACGTGACCGGGCGCTACTCCGCCCACAACCGGCACCCCCTGGCATGAGCAAGGTCGCAGAGGTCTTCGATTCGCTGGAGTACGGCCCAGCCCCGGAAGCAATCGGTCAAGCGAACACGTGGCTGGACGACCACGGGCGAGCCTTCGGTCACTTCATAAAAGGGGAATGGACGGACGCGTCGGCGGGACCCTCATTCGACGTGGCCAATCCGGCAACGCGTGAGACCATCGCCAGAGTGGGACAAGCCAGCGACGCTCTGGTCGCCGAAGCTGTGGCAGCGGCACGGGCTGCGCAGGCGGGTTGGTGGGCGCTCGGCCCCCATGGGCGCGCTCGGTACCTGCACGCAATCGCTCGACGCATCCAGAAGCATGCCCGGCTATTCGCCGTCCTCGAAACCATGGACAACGGGAAGCCGATCCGTGAATCCCGCGACCTCGATATTCCGCTCGTAGCCCGGCATTTTTACCACCATGCTGGGTGGGCTCAACTCATGCCGGACGAGTTCCCAAACTCAGAACCGGTGGGGGTGATCGGACAGATCATTCCTTGGAACTTCCCGCTGCTGATGATGGCCTGGAAGATCGCTCCGGCCCTAGCGATGGGTAACACACTCGTTCTCAAGCCGGCCGAATTCACTCCGCTGTCTGCCCTGCTCTTCGCGCAGCTGTGTGAGGAAGTCGGTCTTCCAAGGGGAGTGGTGAACATCATCACTGGAGATGGCGCGACCGGTGCAGCCATCGTGGCCCACGACGATGTGGACAAAATCGCGTTCACGGGCTCGACGGATGTGGGGCGCATCATTCGAGAAGCCACCGCTGGCAGCGGAAAACGGCTCTCTCTCGAACTCGGCGGCAAGTCGCCGTTCTTGGTGTTCGAGGACGCGGATCTGGACTCAGTGGTCGAAGGTGTAGTCGACGCGATCTGGTTCAATCAGGGCCAAGTCTGCTGTGCGGGCTCCCGTATCCTGATCCAAGAAGGCGTCGCCGCGGAGTTGGAGCGCAAGCTGAGGGCGCGCATGGAGACGCTTCGTATGGGGAACCCGCTCGACAAGGCCGTCGACATGGGGGCCATCGTAGCCCCTGTCCAACTGGCGCGAATCGAGAGTCTCGTCGAACAGGGGCGCTCCGAGGGCGCCCAGGTGTGGCAGCCGTCTTGGAGCCCACCCCGCGAAGGCTGGTTCTACCCACCGACGCTGTGCACCAATGTGGCCCCTTCGAGCACGCTCGCTCAGATCGAGGTCTTCGGCCCCGTTGCAGTCCTGATGACGTTCCGAACGCCCGCCGAGGCCGTTGAACTGGCCAATGACACGCGGTACGGCCTCGCGGCCTCCCTGTGGTCCGAGAATATCAATCTTGCTCTCGATGTGGCCCCGAAGATCAAAGCGGGCACCGTGTGGGTGAATTGCACGAACCTCTTCGACGCGGCTGCCGGATTCGGTGGATACCGAGAGAGCGGCTACGGGCGGGAAGGCGGTGAGGAAGGGCTCCATGAGTACATGATGCCGACCTGGGAGCGCGACGCGCCGGAGTTGCAGAGCCTGCCCCCGACAGACGGGAGCCCCGCCGCGGCGGTCGAGGGAATACCTCCTGTCGATCGCACCGCGAAGCTGTACGTGGGAGGGAAACAGAGCCGGCCCGACGGAGACTCCAGCGTCGCGGTATACGGGCATGACGGGTCCTTCCTAGGAGAGGTCGGACGGGGGAACAGGAAGGACGTCCGGAACGCTGTGGAAGCCGCGAGCGAAGCGCAGGCGGGCTGGGCGAGTCGCACCGCCCACAACCGAGCTCAAGTGCTGTACTACTTCGCCGAGAACCTCCAAGTGCGCCGCGCCGAGTTCATCGACGGACTCGCAGCGTTCTCCGGGGACACCGACGATGCGTCAGCCGAATTCGATGCATCCATCGAGCGGCTCTTCGTGTACGCCGCTTGGGCAGACAAATGGGAAGGACGCGTGCACCACACGCCGCTCCGGAACGTGACGCTGGCCATGAAAGAGCCGATGGGCGTCATAGGGATCACGGCCCCTGCTGAGCGTCCCTTGCTCGGGTTGATCTCGGGGATCGCTCCAGCCATCGCCGTTGGGAACTCTGTCGTCGTGCTGCCGTCGGAACGGGCGTCGTTGGTCGCGACGGACCTGTATCAGGTCATGGACACATCCGACGTCCCCGCCGGAGTGATCAACATCGTGACAGGTCCACACGCGGAGACCCTCCCGACGCTCGCCGCTCACGACACGGTCGACTGCATGTGGCACTTCGGCAGCCAAGAAGACTCCAAGACCGTCGAGGCCGCTTCCACCGGCAACTTGAAACGGACCTGGGTGAGCTACGGACGCGCCCGGGACTGGTTCGACGCGCACCAAGGCTACGGAGAGGAATTTCTGCGTGAGGCGACCCAGGTGAAGAACATCTGGGTTCCCTATGGAGCGTAGCTAGCGACGCCTCAAGTAGGCGTTGCGCGGCTCACTTGGGATCATCAGGTAGATCTGCTCCCCGGGCGAGACATCCACCCTGTTGGTCTCATAATCAGCGCCGGCTAGAAACTCCATCCGTACTCGGATCTCGTCGAGTCCTCTCCAATCGACCTGGAAGGTCCGCTGAGCATTCCCGCCAACCTGACCGAGCAGCATTCTGCCTCGGGTCGTGAGCGAAAAGAGCCGAACATCGTTGAAATTCTGGTTGTCGACGTTGATTCGAATCTGGGAGGGAGCTGAGCGTTGTCCATTGAACGGATCTTCACTCGAGCGGGAACCACACCCGCTCAAGACCGCAAGCACAATCAGAACGGCGCCCCGAAAGGTCAAACGTCCGGTGGTGGTAAAGCTCCGCTGCATACAACCCCGCAAGGAAGTGTCTCGGTTCAGATTCATTTACGGTGCCATCCACTCCTCATTCCGGCAACCGTAACCATAGGACGACAAAGAGGGGGCGACGCACACAGCGCCGCCCCCTCGTCGTTGCCGTCGGGTCGGACTACGCGATCAGCTTGCTCGCGTCGATCGGCTCCATACCCAGCTCCCGCAACAACGCGTTGAGTCGGGCCAAGTCCTGCTGAATGACAAGTGTCATTTGCCCGATCTCTACGTCCAACAAGTCCGAAAGTGTGTCGAACACTTCAACGGACTGATCCGTCGGACGATTCTCCGCACCCTCAACGTGGTTCAGAAGTGCGGCGATTTTGTTGTTCAGCTTGATCGGATAGTTGAGCGGATCCTGACCCGAGCGATTCTGGATCTGGTAGATCTCACCCTCAACGCTCGTCAATCGCTCAGCAACCGTACCTGCCAACGAGGCCAGTTCTGCGTTGTCGTTCTCTTCGGTACGATCGTCAATCTGTGTCTTGATCGAGCGCATTTGCAGAACCGCCTCATTGGCCTGCGTCACACGATCCCGAATCATGATGGCGAGATCATGTCGCGCCTGGAGATCCGCCACAGTGACACCTTCGGCGAGCACCCGCGGGTTCATCTTGATCTCGAACTCTCGGCTCTGGGTTTCGCCGTCCACCGTCATGTTGACCTGATACTGACCCGGGACTACGGCCGGGCCCACAGGGCCAGCCGCCCAGAAGATGCGACCTTCGAAGTCGGTCCAGCTAGGAAGCCGCTGGTTCCACCGGAACGTTTTCGAACCGGCTGAACGAGAAGGTCGAATGGTCCCGGAGAAGCCACCGCGGCCACCCCCACGACCACCTGCCGCCGCTTCCACCGGCTCGTCATCGTCGCCACCGGCGGTTGATGTGAAGATGATGTCACCGTCGGAATCCATGATTTCTACGGTGATCTCATCCGCTGCTTCCGGCAGGTAGTACTGAACGGTGGTGGCGTTGTCGAAACCGCGCACCGGGTCCTTCGGATCGAAGAGCCACCAGTCGGAGGTGACGACCTCAGGTGTCATCTGGCGAAGAATTCCGATGTCCCGCATCACCCAGAACGACCGTCCGTGTGTCCCGATCACGAGGTCGTTGTCCTCGACCACGAGGTCCGAGACCTGCACGACGGGAAGGTTCTGGCTCAAAGGCTGCCAGTTCTCTCCGTCGTTCCATGAGACGTATACAGTCCTCTCGGTCCCCGCATACAGCATTCCGGGCCGTACGATGTCTTCCCGAGTCGCGCGCACGAAGTCGTCGTCCGGGATCCCGTTCGTGATCTTGGTCCAGTTCTGTCCGTAGTCCTCGGTCTTCCAGACATACGGGCTCCTGTCGTTATCCACCAAGTACCGAATACCAGACACATAAGCCTTGCCCGGTGTGTGCGGCGACGCCTCGATCGTGTTTATACGAACGAAGTCCGGGGCGTCCGGCGGAGTGACGTTCTCCCACGTCGGAGCGTCGCTCTGGGCGTTCCGGGTCACGGAAACGTACCCATCATCCGAGCCTGCCCAGATCACGTTCTGATCATGGTGTGACGGAGCGATCGCGAAGACGGTCGCGTACGTCTCTACACCGGTCTGATCCAGCGTGATCGGTCCACCCGACGGCCCAATGGTCATCGGATCCGCACGGGTCAGGTCACCACTAATGGCATCCCAGCTTTGACCGTCCGTAGAGGACCGCCAGACCTTCTGCGTCGCCGTGTACACGATCCCGGAGTCGTGATTGTCGAAGACGATCGGGAAGGTCCACTGGACGCGCTCCGTGATGTCTTCCGCGGACTGACCCATGGGGTTGTCAGGCCAAACGTTGATGGCCCGGGTGATGCCGGTTCGGTAGTCGAACCGGGAGAGCGCACCACCGTACGAACCCGCGTAGTAGACATCGGGGTCATCCGGATCAGACGCGATGTATCCACTCTCACCACCGCCGACCGCGAAGAAATGGCCACCGCCCCCACGGCCACCGGCCGCGGAAAGGTGGTTCCACCCACTCGACGGCATACATGCCGTCGAGTTGTCCTGCTGGGCACCGCAGATGTAGTAGGGCTCGTGGTTCGTGGTGGTGACCCGATAGAACTGCGATGTCATGAACTGCTGGTCCGTCCAACTCTGTCCACCATTAAAGGAGACGTTTCCGCCACCATCGTTGGCGTTGATCATCCGGTCCGTATCCGACGGAGCAATCCACACGTCGTGGTTGTCTCCGTGCGGCACGCTGATCGAACGGGGGAAGGTCGCTCCGCCATCTTCCGACTTGTAGAAGCCGGTGTTCACGGCATATACGACGTCTTCGTCCTGAGGGTCCGCATAGATGCGGCTGTAGTAGAAGGCACGCTGCCTGAGCTTCCGCTCGTCGTTCATGTACTCCCACGATTCACCACCGTCGTCGGAACGGTAGACACCACCGGCTTCCTTGTGCTCGATGATCGCCCACACGCGATCAGAATTCGCACCTGAAACGGCGAGGCCAATCTTGCCGATCGGCGCGTCGCCGAGCCCAACATTCGCAGTGATGTCAGTCCAGTTGTCGCCGCCGTCGGTGGACTTCCAGATTCCGGAATCCATACCGCCTGAGCTCATCCCCCAGCTCTTGCGCCAAGCTTCCCAAATCCCCGCGTACAGGACATCGGGGTTGTTGGGATCGACGACTAGGTCGTTCGCCCCGGCCTTCTCGCTCTTGAACAGCGTGTGGTCCCACGACTCACCACCGTCGCTGGTCTTGAACACCCCGCGCTCCGGATTGTCCGCGGAGTGAACGCCCCAACCTGCAACCCAAGCGACGTCGCAGTTGTCCGGATGGATCCGAATTCGCGCGATGTTCTGCGTTTCGCGAAGACCGATATGCGTCCACGTGCGACCTGCATCGGTCGACTTGTACGCGCCATCACCCTGCTGGATGTTTCCACGAATCTGCGTCTCACCCGTGCCGATATATACGACATCGGGGTCCGACTCACAGACGGCTACCGCACCAACAGACGAACTCGTGATCTGCCCGTCTGTGACGGCACGCCAGTTGTTTCCACCGTCCGTGGTCTTCCAAAGTCCACCACCGGTCGCGCCGAAGTAGTACTCCATGGGGCGAGCATCGCTACCCGCCACAGCTGTGGAACGTCCACCGCGAGCGATGCCGACGTTTGTCCACCGAAGGCCGTCGTAGATCTCTTCTGGGAATTCCTGTGCGTCCGCGGGCACGATCCAAGTCGGGAGCACGACCGCAAGGCCGAGCACTGTGCGCGCGAGGAGCCGAACGTATCTGCTCATCGTTTTGATGCCTGATTTGTGGGTGTTCGAGGGGGGGGCGTCGGTCCGGGAACGTCAGCGTAGAACAGCTGACAAAAGGAAGCAAGACAAGCGGGCCATAACAACCCAAGGAGACCAATAGCCGGCGGTGAACCTCCCGTCAGCGTCCGATCAGCTTCCAGACCAAGCCCACAAGCGAGGAACTGATGACGACCGCACCCTCCGGCATCGTCCCGTCCCCGACACTATCGTCACCCGCCTTACCATCGTCGATCGCGAGAGCCGAAATCGCGAGTGAAACGGCCGCGCTGGTGATGACGAGGCCTAGTGCGATGCTCTTGCCCGGGGAGGACTCACGCAACTCCACAGAGACCGCGCCGTCCCGTGCCACACGGAAGGTGTCGAACTGGATCATCCGGCTGAACGCGGTCAAGTCGCGACGCGTGGTCGAGGCCAAGACGATGGTATCCCCCGCTTCGAGGACGACTCCCTCGACCAGGACCGTCTGCGCCGCAGCGTTGCGATCAGCGACCGCAGATTGAAGCGGCACGGTGACCCGAGCCACCGTTCCCGGCTCGGGAGTTTCAACCGGTGTGTAGGTATAGCAACCCGCGAGGACGATTGCTGCCGTTAGAACCATCAAGGTGGAAGTCGACATTAAATCTCGACCTCGATAATGCGGGTGAGTTGACGGTTGAACATGTAGACGAACGACCATGGGGTGCCGGCGAAGACGCCGCCCGACTCGGAGACCAGGCTCCTGTTATCGACATCCACACGGACGTTGAGCTCGTATGCCCCCTCCTCCGGAGGCAAAATCAGCACCAACCACTGCCGGTCGATCGCGATGTTGAACACCGTATCGATAGGCAGTGTGTGTCGGACGGTGTCCGAAACGAAGACCGTCACGCCAGTTACGGCGTACTCATCCACTCCAGCAACGAACTGCGTGGAGTAGATGACATTCACCTCGGTTCCGGTTTCCCCATCCACTTGGAAAAAAATGTGATTCGGGGTGGGATCTTCGAACGCTCCGCATCCGAAGGCCACAACGAGCGCCACGAAACCGAGCGCGACGAGAGCTTTGTGTTTCATCATCTGATATCTGCAGGTCAGTGACTGAAAAAGACGAGGCGCACCCGCACACAAGGTACGGATGCGCCCGCCTTTCTCTACCCCTTAGCGGGGATCAACCACCGCAGCCGAGGCCGTTCAGGTGGCAGTTGGCCCGAATCTCGATGATTGAGATCGGAAGCATCTCGCCCGGACCGGACGATGTAACAGCCAAGTTAGACCAATCCGACGCTTGGATACCGAAGCGGTACATGTCCCCGAGCCGGAGCCCCTGGAGCATGACGTTCACACGACGCGTGTGCTTCAGCATATCCATGTTCGAGATCTGGCCGCTGAACAAGGTCGACCCGTCCATGGAACGGATGTGGTTGATGTGCTCTGTGAATCCAGCGTTGTTGCCGCCGGCGAGCGCATTTTCAGCCAAAATCAGATGCATCAACCGAGTGGAGGACACCGTCATGGGCTCATAAACGCCACCCTTTGACAGATAGTTTCCACCCTTCCACTGGTTGAGAATCCTGATCACCGCAGGATCCGCGACGTTGTCGATCGGATCCATGAGAGCGATGCCGTTGATGTCGTTCGCGGCATTAACCGTCACGATCGAAAGATCGATCTGGTTCTCTTTCCGGTCGTTCACCCAGCTCGCCATCGAGTTGCTGACCGTGCCGCTGGAGTACGTAAGGTTGTACGTCCAGTCAGCCGTCGCGCCACCCGCAGCGGCAATCACTGCGTTAGCGTCAGCCGCGGCAGCTGCCGCGTTGACGAGTCCGTTGCCCGAAGGCGACGGGTTGATGGCGTCCCAGATCGCACGCGACTGATGCGCGCGCGCACGTATCGCCATCGCCCTCATAGCGAGGTCAGCGTCACCGACGGCATTCGCACCGGACACCGCAGCGTCCAGGCGCGAGATCGCACCGTCGAGAACCTGGAACATGTTGGCCGGGCCAACCGGCGGCCCGTCTTCGGTCTTGTCGGAGAACGCAAAATCCTCCTGCGTCTCACCGATCAACATGTACTGAATGCCGGAGTACAAGTTGGCACGGGCCAAATCGTAAGTCATGGCCGTACTCGGGCTCTCCGCGACATGCCCGGCGAGAATCTCAACAGCCTCGTCACTCATCCACCGGGCCTGCCCCAAAGCTGGGAACGGACCGTCGATGAACTCATTGAGAGGATCGTCTACAAATCCCTGGTCCAGCGAGCCCCACGCATCGCGTGAGCCGATCCAGTACAACTCGTCAGATGCGACGAGGTACGGCTGCCAGGACTGGGAAATCGACGATGATACTAAAGCCAGTGACCCGTTCACCACGGCAGATGCTGCGGCTTCGTTACGAATCGAAGCCTCCACCAGGTTGTTGGGATTGCTGACGTCCAGCAGATCACAGCCGGTGAGGGCCACGGTCGCTGCAAGCATCACCGCGGGAGCTTTCAATTGCTTAATCATTAGTCGTCCCCCTTAGAACGTGACGCGAGTGGAAAGTGTCAGCCGACGTGGGATCGGGATCCCCCACCCTTCGGTCGAATCGAGGAAGTTACAGTTGAGTCCGCCGTTGCAGCGGCCGAGGACGTTGCCCTCGGGATCCATGCCCGTGTAATCACCAAGCATGAACATCTTCAAGTTCCGCGCACCGAGGTTGACGGTGGCGGTGGACAGTCCCCAGCCCGAAACGATGTCGGCCGGTACCCGGTACGTGAGCGACACCTCACGCAACTGGATCCAGCTGGCATCGAAGACGCCGTTCATGCCTGACATCGGCGACAGACCTTCAACTTCACGAGCCCACGAAACAGCCGCGTCGAGACGGGCCTGCGCGGACGATGCCGGGTTCTTCATGATCGACTCGAGCTCAGCCGAGCGCGGCGTGTTGCGGCCGATCACGGAGTTTGACCGACGGAACATACCCGACAGATCCTGCACCTGGTGACCAAACTTGTACTCGAACAAGGTGCTTAATTCGAAGTTGCCTGCGAAGGACATGTTGAAGCCGGCAGAACCAGCCCAAGAAGGCGACGGCTTGCCGAGATACGACTCGAGCAGGCCCTCTCCGCAGTTATTTGAAGCGAACTGACCGTTCGGATCACCGAACGTGTTGTTGGATCCGTCGTTACCGATCGCGAGCGGCTTGAAACTGCTCGGGTTGACCGGGCCCGCAAAGTACGCGAGCGCCTGGGCCAGCGACGGCTCCGTGCAGGAACCATCGAGGTTCAACGGAATCGCCACGTCCGCAATCTTGGCACCGAAGAACGCACCTGGTGTGGAACCTTCGACGAGGTAGTTGCGGTAGCGCGGGTACGAACCACCGGTCTTAAGAGCCGGTGCTCCACCCATGCTGGTGATCGTTTCCTGCAGGTACGCCGTGTTCGCAAACACGTTGAGGGACAGGCTCTCACTCTGGATCAGCGCACCACGCAGGCTGATCTCGACGCCCGAAGCCTGCATCTCACCAATGTTATCCAGCTGCGTCGACGTGAACCCACCCGTTACCGGGAACTGACGGGCTACGAGAGCGTCTGTCACCTTGCGGTTCCAGTACGTCATGTCGACCGACCACTTGTCGTTAAAGAGGCCGATCTCGGCACCCACTTCCCACTCTGTCGAAACCTCAGGCCTCAGGGCGGAGTTACCCAAGTTGCTGGGACGAACGCCAGGACCCTCAGCCGACGGCTGCGGCGAAAACGTGGTGAACTTATCAAAGGCGCCCGGCTGGAGGCCGGACTTACCCAGCGCGGAACGGATACGGAACGTCGAGACGGTCTCGCTCGTCCAATCCAGTCCCTGGCTGGGAACGATTGAGACGGAAACCTTCGGGTAGAAGGCCGTCTCAAAGTCTTCACCGAACGCGGAGTTGGCATCCCAACGTCCACCGACGGTCAAGAATACCCAGTCGTCCCAACCAAGCTGATCCTGCAGGTAACCACCAATCTGCGTCACACGGAGCCAGCTCTCACTGGAACTCTCCGACGCGAGAGCGGACAACGTCTCCAGGCCGGGGCCCGGGAAGTCGCGGCCACCACCACCAGCGCTCTGGCGCTGACGGATGAAGCCCTGTCCCCCGAAGAGAAGCGTGTTCTCCCACATGTTGGTTTGGAAGGTGTGAGAACCCTTCAGGTCCGTTGTGATCTCGCGGCTACGATTCTCCCGCACGGTCCGGCTACCATCCGGTGTAGAGCCACTGAAGCCATCGACGTTCCACGCGTACGGACGGAACGAGACAGCATCATCCGACGTGAAGTCGATACCGAACGTTCCGTCGAGACGGAAGTTGTCGGTCGGCGTGAAGCCAATGTTCGTCGAGCCCGCAAAGTGCTGCGAGTTCACGAAGTTCAGCTGGTACATGTTCTCACGACCCGTCGCAAACGCCGGGTTACCGTAGTAATTGTCGGGGGTCGCGAGGCGCAACTGCGTCATGAGCTGCGAGGAGAACACACCGTAAATGTTGTTCGAGTTGTCCGGCGTGTGGTGCTCCATGTCCGAGAAGAGCGTCGAGACGCCGATCCGGATTTTGCTGTTCGGGATGATCGTGAAGTTCGAGGTGACCGAGGCTCGACGATTCGAATCCGTCTCCGGCTCAATACCTTCCACGACCGGGAAGTTCTTCGCAGCGTCGAACGGACCATCTTCATCCGTCAGGCGACCCGACACGAAGTACTGGAAGGCATTCGAACCACCCGACACGGAGGCCGAGTAGATCTGGCCAAAACCGGCGCCGAGCATGTCAGGAATGATGTCTTCCTGGAACGGCTCGAAGAGCTGAACGTTACGACCCCAACGCGCGGCAATCCGCGCCTGGTCTGCCGCGCTCTCTGCAAAGTCAGCAACAGGGAGGATGCGGTTCGTCGGTGCGACGATGTTCGACCAGTCGGCCTGAGCCGTGAAGCGAGGCGCACCTGCGCGGCCACGCTTCGTGAAGATCTGGATCACGCCGTTAGATGCTTCCGTGCCGTACAACGTGGCAGCAGCAGCACCCTTTAGGATCTCGACCCGCTCGATCGACTCGGGCGGAATGTCGTCCAGACGGGAGGGCGAACCCTGTCCGTTGAACGACTGCACCGCCGAGCGATCCACGCGGATACCGTCCACATAGATGATCGGCTCGTTGAGCTGCGAGAGCGACGCGGAACCACGGATGCGGATACGCGCACCCTCACCGGTATAACCGGACGAAGGAAGCGACACTACACCAGGCTCACGACCCGCGATCATCTGACTGAAGTTCGCGATCGGAGCGTTATCCAGGGCGGAAGCGTCGATCGTGGCAATCGTGTTACCGAGCTTACGCTTCTCGGTAGCCACTCCAGCACCTGTAACGACGATCTCGTTGAGCGTGATGGCGGTCTGGCTTAGACCAAAATCGGCTACCGAAGACTGCCCAGCGGTCACCGTGACCGTCAAAGCACCTGAGCGATACCCTACGAGGTCAGCTGCAAGCGCATGCTCGCCGGCTGGCACATTGAGAAGCAAAAAGCGGCCTGCGGCATTCGTGAGGGCACCAATTCCGGTGCCCCCGATGTATACCTGGACCGCCTCGAGCGGACGCTGCGAAGCAGCATCTTTCACCACTCCGACAAGCGTACCCGTTGTTTGGGCAGCTACCGGAGCTGGTGACCATCCGACGAGCGCTGCAACCGCGAGCGCTACACCGAAGGTAAGGCGTGCTGACGTTGGACGCGTCATTAGTTTGTCCTCCCTTCTTGAGGTTGGGACTTAGCGAATCACCCTTACTTCTATTCTATGTACAACAGGAGCGCGTCCACGCTCCTCAGGGTGCAGTGTTACTTCTTTCTCCTACCAAACACAAAACACCACGGACGTAACAGCCCCGTGACGCATATGTTCACATAACAGTAGGCTGACATCGGCGAAGGAGCAACGCTTTGAGGCACAAAATCGTCCAATCGACTTTGGGGCCTTCAGGGCGTGGTTACGGCGTCAGTCCTCCACGCGAGCGACGCACTCGATCTCTACATCGCAGAATTTGGGCAGGGCTGCGGCCTGCACCGCGGCCCGCGCCGGGCGATGGTCGCCAAAGTGTTTTGCGTAGACCTCGTTCATCTCCGCAAAAGTGTTCATGTCGGAGAGAAATACCGTCGTTTTTACGACGCTATTGATGGAAGCACCGGCGGCCTTGAGTACATGCTCAAGATTCCTGAGGCACAAGTCGGTCTGATCTGCGACAGACCCAGTGTTCTGCTCTCCGGTCTCCGGGTCCAGCGGGATCTGACCGGAACAGAAAACCCATCCGTCAGAGACGATCGCCTGGGAATATGGACCGATGGCGGCGGGGGCGTGCTCAGTATGGACTCGCTTGAGTTCCGGCATTAATGGCTCCGTGATACGTGGGATGAATCAGATTTAGGTGATGGCGCGGGCCGCAAGCTGGCTCCGCAATTCGTTGGGCGAGACCGTAGCAACGCCCGGCTTTCCTACCTCGATCGCTGCTGCGTGGTTGGCGAGGCACGCCGCTTCCTCAATAGAACCGCCGAAGGCGAGGACGAGGGCAGTCAGAGCGGTAACCGTGTCCCCTGCTCCAGAGACGTCATACACGCCTCGCGCGACCGCTGGGACTCGTAAGGACTCCCCCTCCGCCGTCTGGAGGGCCATGCCCCGCTCCCCCATGGTGAGAAGGAGGTTCTGGCATTCCAGCCGGCTTCGGACGTCCTCCATCCATGCTGGGTCATCCGGATGAATGAATTCTCCGAGCGCGTCTTGGAGTTCATGAGCGTTCGGCTTGAGCACCGTCGCCCCCTGAAATCGAAAGAAATTTCTACGCTTGGGGTCGACGATCCAGGGAATACCGCGCACCGCCGCGACCTGCCGCACCGACTCGATCACAGCTGGAACGAGAACTCCCTTGTTGTAGTCCTCGACCACGATCGCATTAACGCCCCGCGCCAAATCGGTGATTCTGAGAACCAATTCTGACGCGACTTCCGCGCTGACGTCGTCGTGCGATTCGACATCAAAGCGGACGATCTGATGCTGACCTGCGAGGATACGAGTCTTTTCGGTGGTCGGCCGGTCACCGTCCCGGACTACGCCGTCCACACCTACCTGAAGAGCCGTTAGCGCCCCACCGAGAAGATCAGCAGCGGGATCTTCACCCACACAGCCGACGACGCTGCAGCGTGCACCGAGCGCGGTGATGTTAGCCGCGACATTGCCGGCTCCCCCGACGGCCGACTCGGACGTATCCACCCGGACAACGGGAACCGGCGCCTCCGGAGAGACCCGATTCACGTGGCCCGATACGTAGCGATCCAGCATCAGGTCGCCTACGACTAGGACCTCGATGTCGGGGGCGGCCGAAAGGAGCGCCTCTAAGCGGTCCGGACTCACCCCTCCCAGCGCCCGCGTCCGCGGCCCTCAAGTGTGAGCATCGAGTAGGTATTACCGTCAACCGCGAGTAACGCGTCCTGCAGGTTCACCGAAACGCATACGTGGTTGGGAACAATCCGGACCCTGTCTCCCACACTCGGGACCCAATCTGTCCGTGAGAGATCCAGAACACCGTGCTCTTCTGATAGACCTGCTACCCGAACCTCGGGCCGATCCAAGAGTTGGCCGTAGCCGTCACCGACCCGGCC
Source organism: Longimicrobiales bacterium (assembly GCA_029245345.1). Taxonomy (NCBI): domain Bacteria; kingdom Pseudomonadati; phylum Gemmatimonadota; class Longimicrobiia; order Longimicrobiales; species Longimicrobiales bacterium. The sequence goes on along the minus strand of JAQWPM010000002.1, from coordinate 119,810 downwards.
TTCTTTCGCCAGTGCCTTGGAACCGGCATCAACGACTGCGTGCCCGGCGACCGCGGTGCTCACCACCGTAGCCAACACGGTGTAAGCAATGTCGTCTGGGCCGGCACACCCAATGTCGAGTCCTTCGCGATCATAGTAGATGCACGACCCGGATCGAACCTCGGTGAGGTGGGGCATGTCGTGGCTTCGATACAATGTCGGCGTTGAGCCGCCGCTCACGATCTCCGGCGACAAGCCCCCTTCTTCGAGAGCCCGGACCGTCTCAGAGAGAAGCGCAGATACCTCTGCGATGGGCACACCCTGGTCCGCCTCAGTCATGCGGATCTGGCCCGGATAGAACATGATGCCTCGAAATTCGACCCCGTCCAGTTCAGATGCGAGACGGGCGACTTCGAGAACCTGCGTTGAGGACTGAAGTCCCACTCTACCCATGCCCACGTCACGCTCGACCAGAACGCCCACAGTTCGGCCGGCTGCAGCTGCGGCCGACGCGAGACCTCGCAGAACCTCCTCAGAGTCGAGGGCCACCTTGAGATCGAGAGATGGACTGAGCTGAACGAGCCGGCGAAGTTTCTCGTCTCCGACCGGCGGGTAGGCGAGAAGTATGTCGTCGGTGAGCGTGGACATCACTTCGGCTTCTCGCAGTGTAGCGACCGTTAGGCCTCGAGCGCCTGATTCTAGCTGGATCCCGGCAATCTGAAGTGACTTGTGCGTCTTGACGTGCGGACGCCACCCCAAGCCGTGCCCCGCCGCGTATTCAGCCGCCCGAGCAGCGTTTGCCCGGACCCTCTGAAGGTCTACATACCCTACCGGAGTTTCGATGCGCTCTGGATCTATCAGACTCAATTCAGAGCGTCCTCAATGGCCTGAAAGAAGGCGGTGTCCGTCTCACTCACCGGGCCATACTTCATCCAAACCAGCGTGCCTTCCCGATCCAACAAGAACGTCGCAGGCAGTCCCAGGATCTGGTAAACCTCCATGCCGCGCATCTGCGAATCGTGGAGGATGGTGTACGACACACCGTACTCCTCTACGAACATCGCCACCTGGTCCGCGGCGTCCCCCGTGTCCATCGACACACCGACGATCTCGAATCCCCGTTCGTCGTATTCCTCGAACAGTTCCTGGAGAAAAGGAGTCTCGAACCGACACGGTCCACACCACGTGGCCCAGAAGTTCAGCAGCACCACCTCGCCCCGCAGAGACTCGAGCGAGACTGCCTCGCCGGCGAGCGTCGTCGCAGCATACGCCGGCGCCAGGTTCCCCATCTGAGGCATTGCCGGCATCTCGGACGCGGCGCACGCCGCAGTCGCGAGCACAGCACCGACCATCATGATCCTCTTCAGCCCCATCATCGTCTAATGCTCCAAGACCAGTCGCGTGAGTCGAACCATTGGTGTCTCGGCAGACGCGTCTGTCCATGCGACCACTAGGCTACCATCGGGTGCTTCGGCCATTCTCGGGAAACCGCTGGCTCGGGCAGACGTCGAGTTCGACACGACGACGGGATCTCCCTGCGCACCGTTTCGATCGTACCGACGGAGTCGGACTTCCGCGGCCTCTCCCCCGGTCCGCTCCAACCACGTTACGAACAGGCTCCCGTCAGGCCTGCCCAGGACGTGTACTCTCCCGGCCGGATTTCCGTCATCGACCACGAACGGCTCCCCAAAGGTCGCCCCATCATCATCGGAGAACGCGACCTTCACATGTGGGACATCGTCAGCGGCGGTAAACCAAGCGACCGCTAGATCCGAACCTGCCATGGTCGCTGCGGGACCATTCACTGGACAACCGGCGATGTTCCAACCATCCGAGTGGACCGGCATTCCATCGGTCCACGCCCCATCGATGTTCCTCGTCACGTAAATGTCCCGGATCTCGTCTTCGCTTCGGTCACGGTAGACGACGATGGGGCCCGAGGGTGTCAGCGCTGCGCTCGTCTGGCAGCAATCGCAGACCCGCGCGTCGAGGAGCGTCTCTGGGCCCCGGGTGCCGTCGGCATTCGCCGTGCGCCAACGCACAGTCATTTCCTTGGTCGCTAGGCTTCCGTCCGGACCTTCCACGGACTGGCGACCGTCGAGCCAAGAGAATCCGATCGAACCGTCCATTGCGATCGCGCTCACAAACCCGTGTTCCGTGGGCGTACCGTCTTCGTGCGGCGTCCAAGGCGCAGACCACGTTTCGCCGCCATCTCGTGAGTTCACGATGCGGACCCCATAGTCATAACCGCCCGCTTCCCCTCTCTGCAGCCAATGCGCCCACAGGGTGCCTTCGGAGTCCGGGGTCACGGAGGGGAAGTCGGCCCAATTCACAAAGAAGCCATCGCTCTCGGCGACCACAGAAGGCTCACTCCAGTCGTCTCCCACGAGTTGGGCGAACATCAGCGCGTTCGACCCTTCACTGGTTGGCTCCAGCCAACTCATGAACACCCCGTCCTCTGACGCGGACAGAAATGGCTCGCCGCTGCCATCACCAGCGGGCGATGGGAACTCTACACCGGCGTCCTCCGGCATGGCCCGCGACACATCCGCGCAGGACGCTAGGGCACATATGATGGCCGTAAAAGAAAGGGCTTTGTTCATGACAGCGTACCTAAACAAGAGGGTCTAACCGGTAGGGATTACAAAGTAAGGCACGGTGCCTGCTTGCATACCACTCCGGAAGTGGGGAGAATCTGGATCAGGTTCCCCCTGCAGGTCAACGAGAGTGGAACGGCCGGGGTACTCTGAGGGTTTACGGACGAAGGCTTAAGTAATGGACTGGTGGGTTCGAAACTCTACATGTGTGATTCGGCCGACGCCGATCGTCTAAGTGATCGGGTGGTGGCAATTCTATACAAGGCGATGATGACGATGGACTTGACGAAGCTCGCGGGGAATGTGTCTCGGGCGATACTCGGCGCCACGCTGGCACTGGTGGTCGTTGGCGCTCTGCCCCAACCGGGAAGTGCTCAGTACTTCGGACGAAACAAAGTCCAATTCGATGATTTCGACTTCAAAGTCTTGAAGACGGAGCACTTCGACTACCACTACTACGACATCGAAGAAGAGGCGGTGCTCGACGCGGCCCGCATGGGTGAGCGGTGGTATGAGCGACTCGCTCGGTCGTTTCAACACGAGTTCGAACAGTCGAAGCCTGTCATCTTCTACGCCGACCACCCCGATTTCCAGCAGACCAATACGCTCTCCGGTTCGATCGGCGAGGGGACGGGTGGTGTTACGGAGTCGCTGAAGAATCGAGTGATCATGCCCATGACCGGATCCTACTGGGATACCGATCACGTTTTGGGCCATGAACTCGTCCACGCCTTCCAGTACAACATCGCTCAGTCGCGTCGTGGCGGAGGCATTCAAGGCCTCATGTCGCTGCCGCTCTGGTTGATCGAAGGCATGGCAGAATACCTCTCGGTGGGTCGAGACGACCCACTCACGGCCATGTGGATCCGAGACGCTATTCGGCGGGACGAGCTCCCGACAATCCGCCAGATGACCCGAGAGTCGCGCTTCTTCCCCTACCGGTTCGGTCAGGCCTTGTGGGCCTACATCGGCGGAACGTACGGGGACGACGCGGTCATTCAGATCTATCGCCGGTCCCTCCGTGTTGGCTTCGAGGGCGCGATCGAACAGGTGTTGGGCCTCTCAACTGACACACTATCCGTTCGCTGGACGGAAAAGGTCGCCGAGGAATACCTGCCGATCATGGAGGGGCGGAACGCTCCCGCGGATGACGGCAACTTGATTCTCGCGCCGAGTACCGGTTCGGGTACCACCAATATTTCCCCGTCAATTAGCCCCGATGGCCGCTACGTCGCCTTCCTATCCGAGAAGGACCTCTTCTCGGTCGATCTGTATATGGCGGAAGTCGCGACGGGCCGGGTCATTCGAAAGCTCTCCAGCGCGAGTTCGGACCCGCACATTGAGGCTCTTCGTTACATCGATTCGTCAGGCACTTGGTCGCCCGACTCTCGACAGTTCGCCTATGTAGTCTCGGCCGAGGGCGACAACCAGATCGTGATCACGAACACCGACAACGGTCAGGTACAACGTCGGATCGCCTTCGATCAAATCGGAGCAGTGTCGAATCCAGCATGGTCACCGGACGGCCGGTATCTGGCGTTCTCCGGCTCTGTCGGCGGCATCAGCGACATCTTCATGTACGACCTTGAGTCCGACGAGATGATCCAGCTCACGAACGACAAGTTCGCGGACCTGCAGCCCACGTGGTCTCCGGACGGAACGACGATCGCGTTCACGAGTGATCGTGGGCCCGAGACCAGCTTCGAGCGGCTGACGTACAGCGCCTTTCAGCTTGCACTACTGGAAGTCGCCACGGGCCAGGTCCGAATTCTGCCGGTCTTCGGGAACGTGAAGCACATCAATCCGGTCTACGGTGCCGGTGGTGAGAGTCTCTACTTCATCTCCGACCAAGACGGCGTCTCCGACGTCTATGAACTGAGTTTTGATAACGGCGACGTCCGCCGCATCACGAACGTCGCGACCGGTGTGAGCGGCCACACGTATATGTCCCCGGCGATGTCGATCTCACCGTCTGGGCAGCTCGCCTACACCGTCTTCGACGAACTCGAGTTCCACATCTACTCGAAAGCAATCGACGGATCGGCTCCCGTCGTTGATATCGTCGCGAACGCGAGAGACCAGTTGGGTCGGAAGCTCCCGCCCGCGAATCCTGATCGGTTCAGTCGGATCGCCACCTACCTAGCCGACGCCGAGACGGGCCTCCTGCCCTCCTCCACGTATGACGCGGAAGACGCCGAAGAATACGAATCGGAGATGTCGTTGGACTTCGTCGGCCAGCCCTCGCTAGGCGTCGGGACAGATAGCTACGGCAACTACGCCTCCGGCGGAGCGTCGGCCTATTTCAGCGACATGCTCGGTGACAAAATCCTTGGTGTTGCCGTTCAGGCTCAGGGCACGTTCAAGGACATCGGCGGCCAGCTCTTTTATGCAAATATGGCCAACCGGTGGAACTGGGCGCTCAGTGCGGGACGCATCCCTTACCAGATGGGATTCTACGACTTCGGGTTTGATCCGAGGCTCGATGAAGCGGGAGAGCCGATTTTAGATGCTCAAGGAAATCCTGCGGTGCGCCAGTACACCGGCCTCGTGCGGTACCGCATTTTCATATCATCGACGTCGGGCCAGGTGTCCTATCCGTTATCTGGGAATCAGAGGTTCGAAGTCTCTCTCGGGATGACGCGGTACAGCTACGACATCGAGCTCGACAAGTATTTCTCAGATGCCTTCGGGCGCATCGTCGACTTCGACCGTCAGGGCCAGAACGATCTGTGCAACAACCCCGGGGATCGATTTTGCTCGCCGGATCCTCTAAACATGGTGCAGGCATCTGCCGCCCTGGTCGGAGACAACGCCTCCATGGGCTTCGTCTCACCTGTTCGCGGCGGCCGATACCGCTTCGAGGTCGAGCAGACCTCGGGCACCGTGGACTTCACGACGATCATCGCCGACTGGAGGCGCTACTACAGCCCGACGAAGAACCTCACTATCGGCGCCCGTGGTATGCACTACGGCCGGTACGGGCTGACATCGACTGAGAACCAGTCGGACGGCTTTGGGCTGCTCAACCCCCTGTTCTTGGGTTATGAGACGTTCATTCGAGGCTACTCGTTCGACAGCTTCAGCAGTGAGGAGTGCGGCGTACCCACCGGCGGTAACAGTAGGTGCGGGGCTTTCGATCGCCTGCTCGGCCAACAAATCGCAGTCGCCAATTTCGAATTCAGAATTCCCTTCTTAGGCGTCGAGCAGTACGGGATCATCAACTTCCCGTTCTTGCCGACCGAGCTGGTCGCCTTCGCCGATGCGGGGATGGCATGGGACGCAGATAACCCGGCAACCCTCGAGTGGAGCCGCGACCCTGCGAAGCGGGTGCCGGTGTTCTCGACAGGAGTCGGAGCCCGCTTCAATGTGCTCGGCTTCATGATCCTCGAAGCGTACTACGCCTACCCCTGGCAGCGGCCGGACAAGGGGTGGCACTGGGGATTCAACATGGCTCCGGGCTGGTAGAAAACCTCCAATTAACAAGAGAGCCCCGGGCCGCGATGTTGCGGCTCGGGGCTCTCTTGCGTTTGGGGCGCTCGTGCGGCGCTAGAAGATGCTCAGACTGATGTACTTGTTCGGGTTTTCCCTTAGGTCCGCGAGCAGGTCAGCGAGGGTCACCGCTGACGCGTTCATGTTGTCGTACAGCGACGTGTCATGGACGAGTTTGCCGAGGGTACCTTCTCCGCGATCGACCTTGTCTAAGATCGAACGGAGGGAGGCGATTGTTACGTCTAGGGAGACGCTGGTTTGGTTGAGTGTGGTCATGATGGAGTCGGCGCGGGCGATGGCTCTGGCTACGTCCGGGCCGGCTGCGGCCGCGTCCTCCAGGCCTTCGGCCGAGCGGCGAAGCGTGGCAGTCAGGCCTGAGAGTTCGCCTCTCTGTTCGTTGATGACCTCTGACATGCTTGAGAGCAGAGTCTCGAGCTCACGTGCGCTTCCCTGCACCGATCCGATGGTCTGTTCGCTGAGGAGGGTCTCGATCTGGGTCAAGACGGTACCGGCCTGACCGCTCAGCTCGTCCATCGAGCCGAGAATACCGCCGGCTCCTCCCCCCTCACCCGGGATCGTGTCTCCGGGGGCATGGAAGGTCTCCGCGAAAGTCGGGATCACCTCTACCGTGCGACCGCCGAACATACCGGCGGCGGCGAGCTTGCTATTCGACCCCGTGGGAATCAACCACTCACCCTCGATTTCGAGCCGCATGGAAACGTTTCCGTCCTGAAGCATCTCAAAGTGATTCACTCGGCCGATGTTGACTCCGCGCATCTGGATCGGGTCACCTCGTCGTACACCGCCCGCGTCGTTGACGATCGTGTTGATCATGTAGCGGCCACGGAGGGACGCGGGGCTCGTCAACATGAAGAGGACGATCACGAACGAGAGCAATCCCCCAATGACGAAGACGCCAAGTCGGGCTTCACGACCACGCCGTACGTTCGGCACATGGTCGTCGAGGTCTTGGTTTGTCGGCGCGCCGCGGCCGCCGTTCGGAGTCGCATCAGTCATGTTAGCACACCAATATCGAGAGCAGCTTCTGCAGCCTCACGGTCAACGAAAGCCTGCACGACCGGGTCAGGACTCGCCCTGAAGTCGGCGGGGCTTCCGCAAAAACGAAGGGTACCGCCGTCAAGCAGGGCGACCCGGTCACAAATCAACAAGCCCCCTTCTACGTCGTGCGTGACGAGAAGTGAGGTCACTTCGAGATCCTTCGATAGCCGCTGGATAAGTCTCTCGACGGCAGCGGTATTGATGGGATCAAGCCCGGTCGTGGGCTCATCCCAGAGGAGCACTTCTGGGCGACCAATGATCGCCCGCGCAATTCCGACTCTCTTCTTCATGCCGCCAGAAAGTTCGGACGGAATCTTCGAGAGGATCTCTCGTGGCTCGAGGTTCACGAGTTCCAGCGCTTCCCATGCGCGTGACGCAGCCTCGGCCCGAGGCAGCTGAGCCAGTTCGTCCTCCGGGATCCCCATGCACACGTTGTCGAGCACGTTCAGCGAGTCGAAGAGCGCCGCATTCTGAAAGACGTACCCGACCTTTTCTCGGATCGTCTGCAGCGCCTTCGCCCCGTCCCTGTAGCCCGACAGCCCGTCGACCTCGACGTCGCCCTTGTCGGGGATGACGAGCCCGATGGTGGTCTTCAGCAGCACGCTCTTTCCGGTACCGGACGGACCGAAGAGTGCGAACATCTCGCCTGACTCTACGCGCATCGACACGCCGCTGAGCACGGGAAGATCAAACGCTTTGTGGATGTTCTTGTATTCGATCACGAGTCGGCCCCCATCAGTTCAGCATGAGCGGCGGGAACAGCGCGTCGAGAATCAAGATGGTCAGCGTCATGAACATGACGGCCTGGGTCGTCGTGATCCCAACGCCCTCGGCTCCACCCTTGGTCTTCAGTCCCATGTGGACGGAGATCAGCGGGATCGCCAGACCGAAGACAAGAGCCTTCGTGAGCGAGTACAGAAGATCCCAGCTATGCCAGAAGAGCCTCGCTCCGTAGAAGAACGACTCGACTCCCAGACCCACGTCCAAGTACGCGGCGCCGACACCGGCTAAAATGCCAATCATATCAGCGATCCCAACGAGCAGCGGCAGCACGAGAATTCCCGCAATCACCCTGGGAGCAGCAAGGATCGCGACAGGATCACGACCCAACGACTTGAAGGCGTCGATCTGTTCGGACACGACCATAGTGCCCAGTTCCGCGGTGATACGAGCCCCGATCCGGCCGACGAGGACAATGGCCGTGAGCACCGGGCCCATTTCCAGAACAACCGTCTCTACCACAAGGCTGCCCAACACGTACGCGGGCATGGCGCTCGTCATCTGGTAGCCGCCCTGCTGGCTGGTCACGATGCCCGCGAGGGACCCCGTAACGAGCACGATAGGCAGACTCTGGACCCCCATGATGTACATCTGATTCAAGATCGACCGCATGGAGACCTTGAGACGCACCGTGGCCCGGATGATCTGCCACGAAAGTAGCCCCAGCCCACCGGCATGTTCGAATGTCACTCTGGACACCCGACCCACGCCTGCAAGCCAGTCAATCATGAATCCTGGGAGCGGGAGAGCTCCAGAAGCTGGGCGGTTCACCGTCAGGAGGTGGCTCCAGTGTGGCCCCGTCCTCGAAAAGAGACTGGGGTGCGGCAAATGTGAGCCGAATGTTCGGCAGAAGCAGTACCAAGATCAACCGTTTCCATTTCCTTTCCTGGCCCGATTTCTGCAGGTTGTGCAACTTCCCGGTGTGGAACGAGGCCCATGCGCCGATTCTGCTTATCTTGATTGCACCCTAGAACGGCAAACAATGGATCGATCGACCGATAGTAAACGGAGCAATAGCGTGACCAAGTCAGTCCTCGTGAGAAGCGTATTCTCGGTTCTAGCCGCGGCAACGCTGATTCCCTCGGTCGTTGAGGCCCAGGCCGATACGTACGCAGCAGAAATCGCAACGCTCGCTCAAAACCCGAAGGTCGCAGCCGCCCTCGAGAACATCGACGAGCGGGACGCCAGAACGATGGCCGACCTGCTGGAACTCACTGAGATCCCTGCGCCGCCATTCGGCGAAGAAGCTCGCGGACAACGCTTCTTACGGAAGTTGCAGGACCTCGGAGTCGATTCGACGTGGGTGGATGCTGAGGGCAACGTGCTCGGCCTGCGACGTGGCGCAGACTCTGACTACGTCGTGGCCATCACAGGCCACCTCGATACCGTCTTCCCCGAAGGTACGGACGTGACCGTTCGGCAGCGGGGAGACACCTTGTTTGCGCCAGGAATCGGAGACGATACGAGGGGCCTCGCAGCGATGCTCGCTGTGCTCCGTGCCCTAAACGAGTCCGACATCCAAACGCAGGCAGATCTGTTGTTCGTGGCGACCGTCGGTGAGGAGGGCGTCGGCGATCTCCGTGGCGTGAAATACCTCTTCCGTGACGATGGCCCAAAGATCGACGCTTTCATTTCGATCGACGGGACGGGACACACCAGCATTACACACCAGGGTCTGGGCTCGTACCGCTACCGAGTCACGGTCAGAGGTCCCGGGGGACACTCTTGGGGTGCTTTTGGACTGGCCAATCCTGCCCACGCGCTCGGTCGGGCGATCGACTACTTCGACCTCTCGGCGGACGCAATCACGCGCTCGGGAGCCCGGACGAGCTACAACGTTGGCCGGCTAGGGGGCGGCACCTCGGTGAACTCGATTCCCTTCGAAGCCTGGATGGAAGTCGACATGCGCTCCGAGAGTCCGGAGAGCCTGGACCGCATCGACGAGATCTTTCAGCGCGCTATGGAGCGTGCGGTGGATGAGGCCAACGCGCAGCGCCGGGAAGGCGACGAGCTGACTCTCGAACTGGAGCTGATCGGGAATCGTCCCTCGGGTGAGATCGCAGCAGACGACCCTTTTGTCCTACGAGCGGTCGCGGCGACGGAATTCTTGGGTGTCGAGCCGACGCTTGGACGCAGTTCCACAGACTCGAACATTCCGATCTCGAAAGGCATCCCATCGATCACGATCGGCGGGGGGGGCATGGCGAGTGGAGCTCACTCGCCGGGCGAATGGTTCATCAACCTGGATGGCCCCCTGGGGATCAAACGGGCCCTACTCATTACGCTCGCGCAAGCCGGCGCGATGATCGTTAGCTGATGTCAGACGGCCCACTCAATGGCAAGGTCGCCATCGTCACTGGCGCGTCCGCGGGGATCGGAGAGGCAATCGCGATCGCTCTCGCCGGCAAAGGTGCGTGCGTCGTGCTCGCCGCACGGAGGCTCGCCCGCATGGAGGCCACGGCTGTTGCGATCGCAGAGAGTGGCGGCAAAGCCCTGGTTGTCCAGACCGACGTCGCCCGCCAAGAAGACGTCGAAGCTCTCGTCAAGGCCACGACGGATGAGTTCGGCCGCATCGACATTGTCGTGAACAACGCCGGGATCATGCCGGTCTCGCCGATGGCAGAAGGTCGCATCGATGACTGGAAACACATGGTCGATGTGAACATCAACGGGGTCCTGCACGGCATCGCTGCTGTGCTGCCAACAATGATCGAACAGAGTGGTGGGCACATCGTGAACATCGGCTCAGTGGCGGGCCGTCGACCCTTCCCCGGGGGATCCGTCTACGCTGCTACGAAGTTTGCTGTGCGAGCTCTTTCCTGGGGCCTACACCTCGAATTGGGCGCGAAGCACGGCATACGTGTGACGGACATCCAGCCGGGCTTCGTGAGTACCGAGCTGCTCGACACCGTGGCCAATGAGGCGATGCGCGAGGGTTGGGCGAAGGGCTGGGAGGGCAAGCGACCGCTTCAGCCGGAGGACATCGCACATGCGGTGCTCTATGCGGTAACCGCGCCGGATCACGTCAGTGTGTCGGAAGTGCTCGTCAGACCGGTGGACCAGGCGACGTAGCATCGAGTGAAGCCGCAGTAGTTCTCGAAGCCCCAGAGTCCTCCATCAGGGCCAGTCGCTTGGGCGCGAAACGCTCGACCATCCCGGCCACAGCCTCAAACCCGTGCGGGTTGTGGACGAAGTCCACCAAGACGTGCACACCGTCGAGAGCGAAGAGATTGCCTCAGCCGGGGCTGCTCTCAGGAGAGGCACCAAGGACTGTGAGCCCCGCACGGATCACATCGTCCGGGAAGCCCAACGCATGCGCGAGCGCCGCAGCGCCCAACGCGTTGCTCACGTTGTAAAGTGCTGCTCCACACAGCGTGGCGGGGATCGCTTGCACCTCCGCAACATCGAGCACGCCCCATTCTCCGAGCGTGAAGAACATGCCACTGAGCGGAAAACAGAAGGGCGCCCGGCTCTCGCCGGGCGCCCTCAAGAAGCTCAAGAAAAACGCTGAACTCAGTCCGAGATGATCTTATCCTTCGCAGCCCCGTAGTAGATCCCATTGAACAGGAACCCAAACGTCCCATGCGGCTGAGCGCGGAACGTGATCTTCGGCCCGAAGATGAACATCTTGCCCTGGCCGTAGTCGGCCTCGATCGCGCCGACCCCGTTCTCCAGATACTGCTCACCCCACGACCAGCCGCTCTTGAGCGGACTCGCGGTGTCGTACCAGCCGATCCGACGAACGCCCTGTGCCTCGGCACCCGCCGTGAGTGAGAAGGTTGGGCTGTGACTGAAGAGCACGTTGACCCTGTCGCCGAACCCGTGTGTGAGGGGGCTAGTGTGGTCGACCTTCATGTCCAGAATCGACCCCGGCGTGAAGTACTGCTCCCGTGTCAGTGGCTGGCCATTCTCCACCAAGTGGTTTGTTACCGGCAGGCCCGCGTGTTGTGCGAGACTAGCCGAAGAGCCGATCGCGATCGCCGCGCCGCCTTCACGCACATAGTCGAGAATACGTGGGACGGTCGTCCCAACCGTCACGCTACCCTGCCGCCGGGCGAATTCCGCCGGGATATCCGTCGGCGCAATGCCGCCTCGGCCGCCTCGGCCACCACCGCTGCCACCCGCGGCCGGAATCGCGCCGTCCTCGAACAAGAGCACGTCGTATTCCGAGAGGTCTGCGTGATCCAAGTCGGGAGCGTACAGGACCTCGAAGTCGAACTCGAAGTCCTCGAGGATCATCCGTGTCCAACCGGACGGCATCGAGCCACCGTATCGATCCCACAAGCCGATCTTCACGGGTTCGAGTTCCATCGCGTTTCCTGCAGGACGTGAAGGAACACCCTCAAAGCGGAGCCCCTTCTCTGTCGCTAACCCCTCAATGACCGAGCGATCAGCCTCGAGATAGAAGGCTCCCTCGTCGTATGAGCCTACCGGGTCCGTGAACCAATACGCCGTTCCACCCGACGCCAACACTCGGTTCACTGCAATGAACGCATCATTGATGTGATCGACCAAGTAACCGCTGGCATCGGCAGCCCCAGCGATCATGCCAGTCGGCGGCGCTGAGATAATGTCGTCGACGAGCTCGAACGGTCCGTCGAATCCTTCCACGACACGATCGAAGTCGATGCCCATCTGCCACGCGAGCGTCCAGCCTGTGTTGTCGTACGGAGCCGTCGGAGGCGCACCCGGGAACGCAAAGTCGTTCGGGTGCTGCTGCTTCTCGAACATGTCGAGGACGTGTGGTCGGAAGGCCTGGTTGCCCTTCACAACGTAGGAGCCCGCCGGATAGCTCTCTCCACCGACCATGAAGTCCGCCGTCGCCCGGTGTACGTCGACCCCGTTGTAGAGGAGCGTGTTGACGAACTTCATGGCGGTAAGGAAGTCGCGCTGATCCGCCGGAATCACGAAGCCGCGAGGATCACGGTCGGTGGGATCACGAAGAATGCGCTCCCAATCCGCTCTAGTCCCGCGGTCCATGCTCTCGGCGGCCGCATCGATCTCGAACGGCAGCGTCGTCCAGGAATCCGTGTCCCCGCGCTGGATCGAGTTCGTACCCATCTGCCAGATGTTCATGAGGAGATGGTCCGAGTTGCGCGATGCGAAATCCATCACAGCCCAGTTCGCCGTCTGCGAGTATTCGATCGACTGACGGAAGTGCCACGGCCCCGGTTCGATGGGAAGCGGAATGTCCCCCATGGGCATTTGGCGACTCGGAATGAACGGAATCTCCATTGGAGTCGGATGACCGATGGTCTCCGTGAGCAGCCCGATCATGTTTTTGAAATACGGCGTCGTGCGCAGGCCACCATTCCACCACGTGGAATATGAGGCGCCGGACCGCATGGTCGTGCCGCCCTTCCCTTCGCGGACGAACCGTTGGTGCATCGCCGAGCCTACACGATCCAACCCCGTGATGATGAGCGGGTCGAGATAATGGTTGGGCGGGTCACGGAACGGCGGCGCAAACATCACCGTGCCCTGCGGGCCGGTCTGGTGATGGTTGTACACGATGTGCGGATACCACGTCCGGTACATCGATGTGTTCATGTTCTGCGACTCGGCCAGCGCAGCCATGTAAAAATCGCGGTTGTTATCGTGACCAGCGTACTTGTTGTACAGCACCGGGACACCGCTCGTCGTCCGTAGAAGCGGGTCTTCAGTGCGCATGTACCAGTTGGCGACGAGCGCGTGACCGTCGGGGTTCGCATGAGTCGCGAGAATGATCACGTCGTCGAGGATCCGCGTCGTCTCGGCATCGGTGTTGTCGTTGAGCCGGTATACGAGCTCGGTCAGCTGCTGGGCACCCAAGACCTCGGTAGCGTGCAGCCCACCGTCAATCCAAACGACCGCCTTGCCTTCCATCGCGAGCTGACGAGCCTGCGCTTCGCTCACACCCTCGGCCTTAGCCATCATGCGGGCGATCTCACGATAGCGGTCGATGTTCGCGTGATTCTCCGGCGACGTGATGATCGCCTGGATATGCGGACGGCCTTCTTCGGTCAATCCGATGGTGTCCAAAATCATCCGGTCCGACTCGTTAGCCAGCTTGATCCAGTAGTCGTGAAGCTCTTGGTAATTAATGAGCTCGTAGTCGGCGCCGATCTCATGTCCGAACTGTTCGTCGGGCGTGGTGACGCGGTCCTGTGCCGCTAGTGGCGCGGTGAAGACCGCCCCCGCCAGCAGAAGACCTAGGGAGGGCAAAACGCGAATACGCATACGCTGATCACTCACTTATGGTTGATCATCCATCTCAGATGACTGATTCTCTTGTCCGTCCCGTGGGGCGTCAACAACCCAAGGGGGATACACTAGGAGGCCGCAGGGTCTCTCGTGGGCACGTCGCGACGACTCCAACGCCAATTGCACAGGGTACCCAACTGATGCTGTACACAAGACACCTCTCCGGGGCCCTCGTGTTGAGTGCCTACCTGTTGATGCCGACGCCCGCCGCCGCTCAGAACAGCCCGCTTCGGTTGGTTGCAGAGCCCGCGAACGCGACCCTGCAGGTCGGAGCCGAGTTGCCGATCTCTGTGCGGGTTGTCGACGCCGCTGGGGAAACAGTCAAGATGGCCGTCCGTTTTGCCGCGCCTCGGACTGTGTTGCGGTACCGCAACGGAATGCTGCAGGCCTTCCGCGCCGGAGAGTTCGAGATCATCGCGACGGCGGTTATGCCTGCCGGTGCCAGCGACGGCCCCGCACCGCTAACCATTCCCGTCACCATCAATTGGCCGGCAATCAATCGCCTGGATCTGCACCCTTCTGGGGAGCGCCTCTTCGAGGGTACGACGCTGACGCACGCACCCACTGCGTTTCACCCGGATGGCACACCCCGCCCTGACCTGCTCGTGGAGTGGTCCAGTTCGAACAGCTCTGTGGCCACCGTCGACCCTTGGGGTAGCGTTACCGCACATGGAACCGGCGCCATCACGGTCTCCGCTTCCGTCGATGGAGTCGTGCACGCCACGGCCGCCTATGACGTCACGGCCTTCCCCGCGACGGAGTTAGCGATCCACGGAGGAGCCGATGCCGCCCGGACTGGAGACGTGCTGCACTTCGAAGCCGCGGGCGAAGGCCCTTCGGGTGCGGTGGATGGACTTCCAACCACCTGGGCGTACACGTTCGTCCCCGACGACTCGATCAAGGCGCCGGGCTCAGCCGCCATCATCGAAGACGGCGCATTCGTCGCCGAAGTCCCTGGGCGGTACACCCTGCTCGCAATGTCCGGCCCACTCACTGCGCGGAGAACGGTGCTCATTCACGGCCGAGACGCCGTCCAGGAAGTGGAGCTCCAAGGGCAAGGCGCGGTTCAGGACCAGCACACCTCCGACCTCTGGGTCTTCGAGGGCGTGAACGGCCGAGACTATGCCGTCACGGGGACCTGGTCAGCGGATGGGTGGGCGTACTTCTGGGACGTCACGAGCCCGACCAGCATCGTGAAGACGGATTCAATTCAGATCGATGCACGAACCGTGAACGACGTCAAGGTCGCGCCGAACGGCCGCTACGCGGCGCTCTCGCGTGAGGGGGCATCCGACCGCCGCAACGGCGTCGTCATTCTGGACATGGCGGACCCGGCGCACCCCACCATCGCGTCTACCTTCGATACCAACGGAGTGACCGGCGGCGTTCACAACATGTTCGCGACGGACGACTACCTGTTCGCGCTCGCCAATGGCGACAAGTACGTGATCATCGATGTGCGTGACCCGTACGACCCGAAGTTCGTGAGTGAGTACAACCATCCCAACAGTCGGATCCACGACGTGTGGGTGCACGATGGGATCGCCTATTCCTCCGAGTGGCAAAACGGCGTCATCGTGGTCGACGTCGGGAATGGCCGATGGGGTGGCTCGATCGAGAACCCCGTGTTGGTAACAAGCGTGCCGTACCCCGTCGGGGCGACCCACGCGGCCTTCCCCTACTTCCAGGAGACCACCGGGAAGTTCTACCTCTTCCTCGGCGATGAGATCTCCGGCGGACGAGATCGTGCCTGGGGCGGTGGCGGCACTGACGACCAGCCGTACGATCCGAAGACGGGGACCGGCGGAGTCCAGGGTCGCATGGATGGGTATCTCCACATTATCGACTTCACTGACCCCGAAAACCCACGGGACGTCGCCCGCTACGAGGTCGCAGAAGCCGGGACCCACAACACCTGGGTGGAAGACGACATGCTCTACCAGGCGTACTACAAGGGCGGCCTACGCGTCGTGGACGTCTCAGGCGAGCTCATGGGCGACCTAGGGGCCCAAGGGCGTGAGGTAGCCGTCTACAAGCCTCAGGACCCAGGTGGCTACTATGCCAACCAAACGTCCGTCTGGGGGCCACAGCCCTACAAGGGGCATGTGTTCTTCTCGGACATGAACTCTGGGCTGTGGGCCGTGAAGGTCCAGCCGAAGTCGCGGCCGATTAGCTGATTGGGTTTGGCGGAGGCGACCGGAAGGGCCAACGCCTAGTAGTCCACCGGCCGCAAGTAAAACTCCCCAATAGCCGAAGACGACAGAACTGCGACCGTGGGCAACTCTCGTTTCCAGTGGGTGCTCTGCAACCGCCGCCAGACGACCTCGATCGCCTCTGGCGGGAAGCCAAGCCTCTCGAGGTCCTTCACGGAGTACCCCCGCACCAGCGCATGCAGGATCGGGTCCGCATCGTGGTACGACACGCCGAGCTCGTCTTCATCGGTGACACCCTTCACGAGGTCTGCGGTGGCAGGCTTTTCGATAATGACGTCGGGTACACCCAAATGCCTCGCGAGCGCCCAGACCTGAGTCTTGAAGAGGTCCCCGATGGGATTGATCGGGGGTGAGTCATCCGCGTGCCATGTGAAGTAGCCCAAGAGGCGCTCACTCTTATTTCCGGTCCCCAACGGAAGGGCCCGCAGTTTCGCTGACTGATCGAAGAGGATCACGGCTCGAGTCCTCGCCATGAGGTTGCCCTTCCTCAGAGGCGAGATGCCCGGCTCGTATTCGTCGACGTACCGGTCGATGGGGTCAGTGATCTCGATCGTCTGCGAATGTGCCCCAGTCGCATCGAGAGCCAACTTCGCGTGTTCGAGGCTCTCTGAACTCGACTCGCGATAAGGGAGCCGGAAGCCATATACGTTTTCGGGTCCGAGCGCCCTACAGGCCAACGCGAGTGAGACGGCGGAGTCGACACCTCCGCTGACTCCGACCACAACCTTCTCGAAGGACCTACGCCTCTGCACTTCGTCCCTAACAAACTCGATCAGAGTTCGTTCGACGAGTTCGAGATCGAGCTCGAGCGCCGCACGATCGGATAACGACGGGTCGTCGGTCATCACGGCGCCGCGGCCCGCGAGCACAGGAGCGGACATGGCTTCGCTGGGCTCCGGATCGGCGTCCTCAATCGTGTCATCCGACTTCGAGCCGGACCTGGTCGCTTCAAGGGATCTCTGAAGATGTGGGAGCATCTGTTCGAGGTCTGCGAGCAATGGCGCGGAGACGCGGGCCCGATCAATCGCAGACGCCTCCAAAGAGGCGATGGTCACCCCTTCCTCCAACAACGGACCTCGCTCCAGAATGCGCCCGTCAGGCCCCACTGCGATCGATCCACCAGGAAACAGCTTCCCCCCCTCTGACCCGACTAACTGGGCAACGACAACGAAGATCCCGTGTTCGGTCGCCGCACCCGGTGCTAGCTGTTCCCAACGCTCCAGATTCGCCGGCCTTCCTCCCGCCCCCGGGCGAAAGTCACGAGCGGGCGAAGCACTCACCACAATGAGAACCTCCGCCCCGTCCATCGCGAGGATCGTATGGGGCATCGAGTGCCACATCTCCTCACAGATCAGCACCCCCATACGGCCGAAGCGTGTGTCGAAGGCGCGCACGTCGGTACCTGGCTCCACGAAACGGGACTCGTCAAAAATCCCATATGTCGGAGGGAACATCTTTCGGTGGACGTGCCGAACAACCCAGCCTTCCGGAGAAGGTTCGAGATAGGCCGCACTGTTGTATAAGCGCCGGCGCCACCGCTCGTAGAAGCCGACTGCCAGATCCGGCGCATCCGCAGGCGGCACGCCGAGCATCTCGACCAGCGTCTCTACAGAGAGGGCCGCCTCAGCTACGCCGCCCTCCAGGAAGTACCCGCTGAGAGCGGCTTCTGGAAACACCACCAGGTCCGCGTGATCTACCTGCGACGCCACGAGGTCACGCACCGCACGGATGTTGCCGGGGACGTCACCCTTTGTCGGCTTGAATTGAACGAGCGCCACGCGAAGGGGTGGCCGGGCCTCGATTGAACTCATGAGCAGTCGTTCTGTCCGGTTTCTGGAGCCACTGGGCCTTTCGGCCAAGACGCAACAAAGGTATCCCTACGGTCCGCAAGTTGCAGTGCGGCATCACACCCGCGTTAAGGATCGGAACGCCGGTTCCTACGCGGGGGTTATACAGAACCTACCATTCGCTGACGCCCGGGGCGCCCGCATGACACATCGCATCGCATCATTGAGCCTTCTTTTCGCCCTCGCCGCTCCAGGCCTGCACGCGCAGACCCAAGCGGCCGAGGCACCACGAGTACCCGTGGTCGATGCCCTTGCCGATGCGGTTGAGGCCATCTCAACCATGCACATGGATGGCTTCAGCGACTCGACACTCTGGGAAGCGGCGATCGACGGGATGATCGCGGCGCTCAATGATCCGTATGCAGAACTCTTCACGCCTGTCGAAGCTGAAATTTGGGAAGAAGAAACCACCGGAAACTACTCGGGCATTGGGCTTCAGATTACGCCCCTCAACGATGAGGTCACAGTCACCGCTGTGTTCCGGAGTACACCCGCGATGCAGGTCGGCATTCTAGTCGGTGATGTCCTGGTCGGTGTGAACGAGCACGACGCATCGGGATGGACCACCGGCATGGCGGCCGATTCCATTCGAGGTCCGGTCGGGTCGAACGTCCTCGTTAAGGTCAAGCGAGCGGGCTATCCCGACCCGATCGCCCTAGACATCACCCGAGCCGAAGTCCACGTGCCAGCGGTGCACTACGGAGTCCTAGAGTCGGGAATCGGCTACGTCGTGCTCGATCGAGTGGCCCGGAACGCTGCCCGCGAAATGAACGCAGCGCTGGAGGAGCTGGGAAGTACGAGCGGACTCATCATCGACCTCCGTAGGAATCCGGGCGGCTTCCTCGATGAGTCTCTAATGTTGGCAGACCTGTTCCTAAAACCTGGCTCCACGCTGGCGAGTACGGTGCAGCGCATTCCTGGGTCCGCCCCGGGTGAGATGTCGACCGATTCCTTCGACGATCGCTGGCCGCAGCTCGTGCCTGACCTTCCCATGGTGATCCTTGTCGACAGGTTCACCGCCTCTGGGGCAGAGATTTTGGCCGGCGCTCTACAGGACTACGATCGAGCCATCGTGCTTGGCGAACGCTCCTTCGGGAAGGGCGTAGTTCAGACCGTGATGCCTCTTCCCGGGAACCGCCGCCTCCGCTTCACGACTGGATCGTGGCATACCCCACTCGGTCGGTCACTCCAACGCTCGCGGGATGCGCTGGGCCGCCCGATGGAGGAAGACTTAGACACCTTCCCTCGCGTCACAACAGCAGCGGGTCGGACCCTTGTGAACGGTGGAGGAATCTTCCCGGATCTCGAGATCGAGGACGATACCCTCAAAATCATCGAGCGTGAGCTGATTACCGAAGTCAACGAAAAGCAGATTCCGCTTGGTCTCCGCCTAGCTGAGCTCGGCTTCGACGCAGCGGCCGCACGGCGTGACACCAACCAAGAACCAGGCTTGGACGCCGCCGAGTTCGACGAACTGGTGACGCTACTTCGGGATGCTAGCCTTTCTGAAGAGCTCCTCGGCGACGAGACCATTCTGGAATATCTGAACTGGCGCGGCCGCATCAATGTGGCCCAACGCATGGAGGACATCGGTGCCGAGGCAGACTTCCGTATGGAACGGGACCCCGTGCTCACCGAGGCCGTACGTCTGATCCTGACAACCATGTCCCAGGCGGGGCTGATCGAGGCCGTGGACGGTGAGTCAGCCCGCCGCCGTGGTCAGGAAGGTCCGACCGGCCGGTAGTCCGCCAGCCGGAGCCCCGCGTTCGCTAACTCCGGGGATGAAATCGCCGGTGTACGTCGCGCAGGTACTCACGGTCGACATGTGTGTAGATCTGGGTCGTCGAGATATCGACGTGTCCCAACAGTTCTTGCACCGCGACTAGGTCGGCACCGCCTTCCACCAAGTGGGTCGCGAATGTGTGGCGAAGGGTGTGCGGCGAGACCTTCTTCGTAATACCTGCCCGGACCGCGCTATCCCGTACCAGCTTCCACACGGACTCGCGACTAAGAGGACGTCCACGCACGTTCAGGAAGACTCTTCCTGCGCCGTTCCCCTGCTCCAACGAAGGGCGCACCTCACGGAGATAGCGTTCGAGGGCTCGCTGAGCCGGCCCCCCGAGGGGTACGAGCCGCTCCTTGGAGCCCTTGCCGAAGACGGTCACGAAGGCGTCGTCTCGGTCGAGGCTGGACAGCGGGAGTTCGACCAACTCCGTGACGCGGACGCCGGATGCATACAGCACCTCGAGAATGGCACGGTCACGCCAAAACAGTGCCTTAGTCGGGTCAGGAGCGTCTAAGAGCTGCTCCACCTCCTCACGCGTCAGGAAGTCGGGAAGTTTCCTCCCTACCTTGGGGCTCTCCAGTCTCTCCGTGGGATCCACCTGGAGATCCCCTTCCGCGATGAGGAATCTGAAGTACGTGCGGATCGCACTCTGGGCCCTCCGTATCGAGGTCGGCGCGAGGCCCGCCTCGCGCCGATCGAACACCCACTCTCTGAGATCCGCAGGAGTGACGGCTTCGGGGGTCCGGATCGCACGACTCACCATGAATTCAGCCCAACGAGTGAGGTCCCGGTCATACGCCGACACGGTGCGAGCCGACAGGCCACGCTCAAATGACAGGTAGTCCTGGAACTGCTCGAAGCGGAAGGCTCTAGGAAGAGCCTCGCGCGCCCCAGATGACTCACTCATCGACGGCGTGTCTGGTGCGCCACCACGACACCCCGACCACGGCAACGGCGACGACCGCGGCGGCTAGAAGTACTCCGTTCACATTCGCCAGGAGCATCCGCAGGCGGTCTAGGTTCTGGCCGGCTAGCGCCCCGAGCCAAATGAGAGCCCCGTACCAAATCGCCGACGCCAGGGCGATGGGGATCACGACAAAAATAAGCGGCTGATGTGTGACGCCGGCGAACACCGGAACGATGGATCGGAGGCCCGGCAGAAATCGAGTCAGGAAGATCGCCAGCGTGCCGAATCGGTCATAGAACGTCCGCA
This sequence comes from Longimicrobiales bacterium, assembly GCA_029245345.1. Lineage (NCBI taxonomy): Bacteria > Pseudomonadati > Gemmatimonadota > Longimicrobiia > Longimicrobiales > Longimicrobiales bacterium. The sequence continues at coordinate 98,604 of JAQWPM010000002.1, read as the reverse complement.
TTCGATCCATCTGGTGCGGCCGAAGCACGTGGCGGCCCCATCCGTTCTGAAAGAAGGCCGGCCCGTGCAGATACCCGACACGGTACATCGCAACCGCCGAAGCGACGTTCAGGACCCATGTCGACAAGAATAGCCATCGGCGATCCAGGTCTCCTACAGCCGAAAGAAATCCACCAAAGGCAACAAAGGTGTCAGCCGGGACAGCGGGAAGCACGTTCTCGACAGCCGCCCCCAAGCCCAGCACGAGATAGACGAGGCCGTTCGGGACACGATCTACCCAAACAAAGAAGTCAGCCAACATTCACCCCCTCAATGTGGGTGAGAGGGGCTACCGTTGCCCTGCTATAGGGGCCAAGCCCCTCCACCACTGCCGGCTTCTCCACCGGCCGCTCCCGACTGTGGCTTGATCAGCGCGACTGCATGTACGGCAAGGCCTTCACCCGCGCCGATCCACCCCATTTTCTCGTTCGTTTTACCCTTGATCGAAATCGCCGTCGAGGGCACATGCAAAACCTTGGCAAGGCTCATCCGCATCGCATCTATATGCGGTCCGATCTTCGGGGTCTCGCAGATTACCGTGACGTCGATATTCCCCACCCGATAGTCGCGCGCATCAAGTACTCGCATGGCCCGGGCGAGCAGGTCCATGGAATCGGCGTCCTTCCATTCGTCGTCGCTTGGTGGGAAGTGACTGCCCACGTTCCCTGCGGCTGCCGCCCCTAGAATGGCGTCGATTATCGCGTGGCACACCGCGTCACCGTCCGAATGCCCTGACAGCCCAGCATGGTCGGGGATATGCACTCCTCCCAGAACCAACTCACGGCCCTCGAGGAAACGGTGGGAGTCATAGCCCGTGCCGATTCTCATGGCAGTCGACCGGTCAGCCGTCCCACCGCTGGATCGCCAAGCAAGCGTTGTGTCCACCAAAGCCGAACGAATTGCTGAGCGCGAGCTTCACGTCCCGTTCCATCATGCCACCGTGCGCATACTCGAGATCACACTCCGGATCCAGTCCCGAAAAATTGATCGTTGGCGGGATCTTGCCGGTCCGGCACGCCTGCATGGACACAATGCCTTCCAAGGCTCCGGCAGCTCCGAGCAAATGCCCGGTCATCGACTTCGTCGAGCCTACAACAAGGTTGTAGGCGTGATCTCCGAATACCGATTTGATCGCTGACGTCTCGACCGCGTCGGCCATCGTGGACGTCCCGTGGGCGTTCACATAATCGACGTCCTCGGGCCTTGCACCAGCATACTCCATGGCCATGCGCATCGCGTTCTGCGCACCGTAACCATCCGGCGGCGGCGCGGTGATGTGATGGGCGTCCGCCGATAGGCCATATCCGACAATCTCTGCCAAGATCTCGGCACCTCGCGCTTGGGCATGCTCGAGCGACTCCAGTACGACGGCGCCCGATCCTTCGCCCATTACGAAGCCGTCTCGATCCGCTGAGAACGGCCGACTAGCACCCTCTGGGTCGTCGTTTCTGGTGGACATCGCCTTGAGCGACGAAAACCCAGCGAACGTCATGGGCGTGATGGTCGCCTCGGAGCCTCCAGCGATCATCATGTCCGCGTCACCGTGCCTGATGTGACGCATCGCATCACCGATCGCATGTGCAGAAGAAGCACACGCGGAAACGGTGGCGTAGTTCGGACCCTGCAGATTCCACCGTATGCTGATGAAGCCCGCGGTGATGTCGGGGATAAACATCGGGATGAAGAAAGGGCTGACCCGTTTCGGCCCCCCCGCCAGCATCTTCTTGTGCTGTTCCTCGAACGTTTTGATTCCGCCGATTCCAGTGCCGAAAATCACACCGAAACGTTTTGGATCCATGCCATCAGGTAACCCGTCGAGGCCCGCGGACTTCAAGGCTTCACCAGACGCTGCGATCCCAAACTGTGAGACCCTGTCCTGCCGTTTGGCATCCCGGCGGTCCATGTGGTCGAGGGGGTCGAAGCCCTTTACCTCGCAGGCAACACGACAGGCCCACTCATCTGTCACCTCACATTGGGTAACAGGCCCGCCACCGCTCTTGCCGTCCAACATGTTCTGCCAGCTGGACTCCAGGTCCTTCCCGACGGGAGAAACCAATCCCATACCCGTCACAACGACCCGCCGCGGCACCTCACCTGTTCCGTTCCCCATGGTCACGCCCTTCCCGATCTGAAGATGGTCCGAGGACTCAGCCCTCTCCGTTCTCCTTCAGGTACTTGATCGCGTCGCCAACGCTACGCATCTGCTCGGCATCCTCATCCGGGATGTCGAGGCCAAATTCCTCTTCAAACGCCATTACCAACTCAACGGTATCGAGAGAATCGGCTCCGAGATCTTCCACGAAGGACGCATCGTCCGTGACTTTCTCAGGCTCAACGCCCAACTCGTTGATGATAATTTCTCGTACACGGGCCTCGATGGACTCGCTCATTGCTCCTCCTAGGGGTTCTGGAAATGCCTGCTTGTGTTTGTCATCGTGAAAATGGCGGTGCGGGCGAAACGAGAACTACATGACCATTCCGCCGTCGACCGCCAATACCTGGCCGGTAATGTAGCGCGCTGCAGGCCCCACGAGAAACCTCGCAACGCCCGCAACATCGTCGATTTCCCCAAGTCTTCCCAGAGGGATCTGTCCTTGGAGCGCCTCGACCTGTGATTCCGTCAAGTCACCGGTCATATCAGTGCTGATAAAGCCCGGCGCGAGGGCGTTACAGCGCACGCCCCGCGATGCCAATTCCTTGGCCACACTCTTGGTCATTCCGACCATTCCGGCTTTTGACGCCGCATAGTTCGTCTGACCGGCGTTCCCGATGATCCCAACTACGGATGTGATGTTGAGGATCACGCCCTCACGACGTTTCATCATTCCGCGAGTTACGGCACGCGTGAAATTAAATGCACCCTTGAGGTTCGCAGCGATCACATCATCAAATTCCTCATCCTTCATTCGAAGAAGAATGTTGTCCCGCGTGATCCCCGCATTGTTCACGAGGATACCTACGGGACCAACCTCGGCCTCTACAGCCGAGAGGGTCGCCTTAACCTGCTCGGAGTCCGCAACGTCGCACGCGAATCCCATGTGGCCCTCACCCGAGAGGGCTGCGGCTGCTTCTGAAGCGCGCTCACCGTTCCGGCCGATTACTGCGATCTTGGCGCCGGCTTCTGCAAGAGCCTGAGCGATGCCTAGTCCAATACCGCGAGATCCGCCGGTGACGAGCGCCACTTTCCCTTCGAGTTCCTGACTCATGATCATATCTCTCTTTTAGGCGACGCTAGGCTTAGGTGTACCAACTTTCGAGGTCCGTTGGCTCACCCAACGATCGACATGGGAGGCCCTTCGCGTTCCGTCGATTGAGTCCACACAGAACACCCCCGGGCCCAAGTTCCAGGAAGGAATCGACCCCGTGGTCAACCATCGCTTGAATGGATCCACTCCAACGGACGGGCGACGTCAGCTGTTCCACCAGAAGCTCACGCGCCTGGGCGCCTTCTGTGACCGGAGCAGCGGTAACGTTGGATACTACTGGGTACGCCGGGTCCTGGAAGTCGATGGAATCCAAATTCTGACGAAGCCCTGCCGCCGCTGGCTCCATCAGGGGCGAGTGAAACGCGCCAGAGACGTTGAGTTCTACCGTCCTCTTGGCTCCGGCCTCCTTAGCTCGCGCCATCCCCTGCTCTACTCCGGCTCGGTCACCACTAATGACGACCTGACCACGGGAATTGAAGTTGGCAGGGACACAAATCCCACTGTCCACCGAGGCACAGACATCCTCGACGTCCGCGTCGGCGAGGCCAAGAATCGCAGCCATGGTTCCCGGGCGAGCCTGTCCGGCGTCGAACATGAGTTCTCCCCTCAGCCGCACAGCGGCCAGGGCATCCTCGAACGTTAGTGTGCCCGCCGCGACATGCGCGCTGAATTCACCCAATGAGTGACCTGCGGCAAAAGAAACGGGACCGAGCCGCTCCTGCACGACACGCAGCACCGCGACCGAATGTGCGAGAATGGCAGGCTGAGCGTTCTTGGTGGCCTTGAGGTCGTCTTCGGGGCCATTCGCCATCAGAGACGATAAGGAAAAGCCCAAGACGTCGTCAGCGGCGGAGAGGGCGGCCGCAGCCGCAGGTTCGGAAGCAGCCAGTGCCTGCGCCATACCGATAACCTGGGACCCCTGGCCGGGGAAAAGCAGAGCAAGTGACATATCTGTTTTGGGGGTTACCAGCGGAGCACCGTCGCACCCCAGGTGAGGCCGGCGCCGAAGGCTACGATGAGAACGTTGGAACCAGGCCCGATGAGGCCTTTCTCCACGACTTCGTCCAGCGCGACCGGTACAGTCGCAGAGCTCATGTTCCCATACCTGTCGACATTCACGTAGACCTTCTCCAATGGGATCCCGGCATACTTCGCTGTCGCTTCGATGATCCGGATGTTCGCCTGATGCGGCACGAGGATGTCGACATCCTCCGCGGTGAGTCCAGCGGACTGAAGCGCGATATCACAGGCTTCTGCCATCGACCGGACTGCATTCTTGAAGATCTCCCGGCCCTGCATACGAACCAGATAGCTCCTGTCATCGAGAACTTCCTGGCTCATCGGGTGGACTGCACCCCCGCTGGGCCTGTACAACAAGTTGCCCAGGTTCCCGTCCGACTGGAGGTGACTGGAAAGAATCCCTCGGCCCGACCCGTTTGACGGGCGGACCACCGCGGCACCCGCTCCGTCTCCGAAGAGAACGCACGTGGCCCGGTCTTCCCAGTCCACGATCGCACTCATCTTCTCGGTAGAGACCACGAGCGCGACTTCACCTCGACCGGCCGCGAGAAAGCCTTCTGCCATGCTGAGTCCGTAGATGAACCCGGAGCAGGCGGCCATCAAATCGAAAGCAACCGCATTGGAGCAACCCAGAAGCGCCTGAACATCGCAAGCAGTCGACGGAAGCCACCGATCTGGAGTGGCCGTCGAGAGAATGAGGATGTCTACCTCACCCGGCTCAACACCGGACCGCTCCATGGCCTGACGTGCCGCCCCGGCCCCCATGTCAGCCGCACACATATCGTCAGGGGCGATCCGGCGCTCACGAATTCCAGTGCGAGAGAAGATCCACTCGTCGGACGTGTCCATCCGCTGCGCGAGATCGTCGTTCGTCACCACGTTGTCGGGCAAGTATCTACCCGTTGCGGCGATTTCGACGATCGGGTTGGGCTTCTTCATTACGACTCCTGGATGAACGCGGCGAGTTCCCGCGCACTGTGCTCCACCATGTTCGAACGTACAGCCCGCGACGCAACCTTCAGCGCGTTCCTAATGGCCTTTGGCGTCGAGGCACCGTGGCAAATAATCGAAACCCCATCGACACCCAACAGAGGGGCGCCACCGGTCTCAGAATAGTCTAGGACTCGGAAGACGTCTTCGAGATCGACGTCGGTGTCCGCGACATCCAGTCCTTTCTTCAACATCTGGATGATGAAGGCGGCCACCGACTCATAGAACTTCAACAGTGCGTTCCCGACGAAGCCGTCGCATACCACCACATCACACGACGCTCTGATGATGTCACGGCCCTCCACGTTACCAACGAAATTCAGTCCGGATTCGGCTGCCAGCAGACGATGCGTTTCGACAGACAGTTCGTTCCCCTTTCCTGGCTCTTCACCGATGTTCAGCAACCCGATTCGGGGAGTCTCGCGCCCCATCATGTCCTGAGCGAAGATGTTCCCAAGATGGGCGAACTGAACGAGGTGGTGAGGCTTGCTGTCGACGTTGGCGCCAGCGTCCAGAAGGAGGCACGGTTCGGCTGAAGTGGGCAGCACGGTCCCGATGGCCGGCCGATCGACCCCTGGCAACGGCCGGAGTGTAAACAGCGACGTCGCCATCACAGCTCCGGTAGAGCCACCGCTGACGAAGGCGTCGGCGTCACCGGCCTTATGCAACCGCAAGCCGACGACGATCGAGGAATCAGGCTTTCGCCGGATCACTGATGCTGGCGGGTCGGCAGCCGTCACGCGGTCCGGTGCGTGAAGAATCGTCAGCCCAGGAGGGATCTCGGCATACGCGGAAAGCTCCGCTTCGATCGAGTCTCGGTCACCCACAAGAACGATCTCTACATCAGACTCGAGTTCGCTCAGCGCCTCGATCGCCCCCGCCACTTCCGTGCGGGGCGCATGATCCGTACCCATCGCGTCAAGAACGATGCGCACTAGCGGACCTCAGTAGAGGCGAGAGGACATAGCTCGGGCAAAGCCCGACCTAGTCGATACTGACTTCGAGGACTGGCTCGCCACGATAGTGTCCACAATTCGGGCAAACCCGATGCGGAATCTTGGGGTCACCACAATTCTGGCACGCGTTGACGGTCACGCCCTCGGCCTTGTAATGAGTCCGACGCTTCCGCTTACGCTGCTTTGAAATCCGCTTCTTTGGGACAGCCATTACCTATTCACTTTTCCTTGAGCGCCCTGAGAGCCTCCCACCGGGGATCGGGCTCATCCGAAGTGCAGTCGCATGAATCGGTATTTCGATTCACACCACACCGCGGACAAAGCCCTTGGCATCCAGGTTCGCAAACCACGTATGGATCGGCCGTGAAGATCACTTCCTCACGGACCGTGTTACTCAAATCGAGCTCATCACTCGCGTCGTACACATGCACACCGTCGTCGTCTTCAACGTCGGCTGAGTCTGACGCAACGAACACGACCGTTAGGTCGTGTTCGAAACTTCTTCGGACCGGCTTGAGGCATCGGCGACACTCTCGTGCCAACCCTCCCTTCACACTGCCCCGGACCACGATCTCCCCTGTTCCAGCATGCGTAGCCATGAGGCTCACATCGACTGGCCCAACCCACGAAACACCGCTCTCATCCCACAACGGTGCATCCGCCGGGAGCTTAGCCTCGACAGTGACCGACCCCTCTCGTGCAAGACGATTAAGATCAAGTCTTAGCATAGTCGTGAAAACTAGCTCCGGCGCCGAAATTGTCTAGTGGATCGGCCACCGAATTCTGACACTCCGGATCAGCCGATTCCAAGCTGAGTGTGCTAGGAAAAGAAGAAGCCGATCTCGATGGCTGCATTCTCGTCCGAATCAGACGCATGAATGGCGTTTCGGCCCTTAGATTCGGCGTAAAGCTTACGCACAGTGCCGTCTGCGGCCTCTGCCGGGTCCGTCGCGCCAATGACCTCACGGAGTTTCGGGACCGCATTTTCGGCCTCCAACACCATGGGCATGACGGGTCCAGACATCATGAATTCGACTAATTCATCGTAAAACGGCCGCCCCTCGTGAACCGCATAAAACGCGCCGGCCTGCTCCGCATCAAGCGAAGTCATTCGGAGGGCCTTCACGGTGAACCCAGAGGCTTCTAAGAGGGCGAGTATATTTCCGGCATTTCCGGCGGAAACGGCATCTGGCTTTATGATCGCGAGCGTCTGACTCATGAATCGTCTTCGTTGTTTGTTTCGGGGGTAGCGGCACCCTCATGTAGGGACCGCAGAATCGAACCGCGAGTGACGAAGCCAATCAGCTCGCCATCACGCACTACTGGAAGTTGTTCAACGTCTCGGTTGACCATCATGTGCGCCGCTTCGTTGAGCGGCTGGTCTTCCGAAACACAAAGTACAGCTCGAGTCATGACGTCACGGGCCAACACTTCGGGACCCTCGCCCGCCTTCGCCGGCTGCTCCGCCGGAGCGCCTCGCACGATCCGCCCTAGTGCGTCGCCGGACGTGATAATTCCGAGTACTTCGTACTGTTCACCGACCACCGGTACCGCCCTGACGCCTCGCCGCACAATGAGGTCGATCACCTCAGACAGCGGTGTGTCCGGGTATACGCGGTACTTGACCGGCTCCAGAGCAGTATCGACCAAAAGCACCTTCTCTTCCATGAATTTGTGCGACGCCGCTAGGCGAGCGCGTCCTGCATCAAGCCAACGAGATCCACCGGTCGCTGCGCCACGGAGATTCCGTTCTCCTCGAACGCCTTCATTTTGTCTTCTGCTGTGCCCGATGCACCGCTGATGATCGCACCTGCATGGCCCATCTGCCGGCCTGGAGGCGCCGTCCGCCCCGCGATGAAGCCGACAACCGGCTTCGTCATGTGGGCACTGACGTATTCGGCCGCCTCCTGCTCGTCCGTACCACCAATTTCACCGATCATCACAACACCCGTGGTGTCCGGATCGGCTTCAAAGGCAGCCAGGCAATCGATGAAATTCGTGCCGATGAGCGGGTCTCCGCCGATACCGACACACGTTGTTTGACCCAATCCAGCACCCGTGAGCTGGAAGACGGCTTCATAGGTCAGCGTGCCGGAACGAGACACGAGGCCGATCGGGCCTTCGGTCACGATCTTCCCTGGTAGGATACCGACCTTGGACTTTCCGGGTGAGATCAACCCCGGGCAGTTGGGCCCCAGCACCCTTACGCCCTTGTCCTTGGCGAAAGCATGGGCCCGAGCCATATCGAGCACGGGCACACCCTCAGTGATCGCAACGATGAACGAAACACCAGAATCCGCCGCCTCCAGGATCGCACCTGCTGCGAACGCAGGCGGCACGTAGATCACCGAAGCGTTGGCACCCGTCGCGGCAACCGCCTCGTCCATTGCGTTGAAGATCGGGACGGTCTTTCCGTTCGGTCCTTCGAACGTCTGTCCACCCTTACCCGGGGTGACACCCGCAACCACGTTCGTGCCGTATGCCATCATCTCACACGTGTGGAACGAACCGTCCCGACCGGTGATGCCCTGAACGACGAGTTTGGTGTCGTTGTCGATGAAGATTGCCATGATCTAGTTCCCTTTCGCGAGCTGAACAGCCTTCTCTACGACCTCGTCCATGGACGTGTAGGCAGAGAAACCAGCTTCGTGAAGGATTTCGAGTGCCTTTTCTTCGTTGGTACCGGTGAGACGAATCACGATCGGTGGCGTAATGTCAATGCGACGGGTCGCCTCGACGATGCCGTTCGCGACGTCGTCACAACGCGTGATGCCCCCGAAGATGTTGAAGAGAATGGACTTCACGTTCGGATCCGAAGTAATAATCTCGAGCGCAGCAACGACTTTGTCCGGATTGGAAGAACCACCGATGTCCAGGAAGTTGGCCGGTTCACCGCCGTAGTACTTCACCAGATCCATTGTGGCCATCGCGAGTCCTGCGCCGTTCACGCAGCACCCCACGTCACCGTCGAGCTTCACATAGGACAGTCCCGCCTCGCGAGCCTTTGTTTCCGAAGGCGGCTCCGACGACGTGTCTCTCATCGCTGCGACTTCGGGGCGACGGAACAACTCCGATTCGTCGATGCTCATCTTCGCATCGATCGCCTTCACTTCACCGGCCGGAGTCGTGATCAGAGGGTTGATCTCCGCCATGGACGACCCAGACTCAATAAATGACGTGTACAACTGCGCGATGATCTTGGACGCTTGTTTGATCAACGCAGGATCTTCGTACAGGAAGTTGGCCAGCCAAAACGCCTGGTGAGGGAGAATCCCGTACCGTGGATCCACCGTCAATTTACGAATGAGCTCCGGAGTTTCGGTCGCGACCGCCTCGATGTCCACGCCCCCTTCAGCGGAGACCATGAACGTCGCGGCCTGCTTCTTCCGATCTACGAGAACCCCGACATAGGCTTCGGTGTCGATGTCCTCGGCCGGCGTCACGAGCACTTTCTCTACAGTTAGACCTTTGATATCCATACCCAAGATCGCGGTAGCGTGCTCTTTGGCTTCGGAAGCGTCCTTGGCCAGCTTCACGCCACCGGCCTTACCACGCCCACCGGAGTGGACCTGGGCTTTGACGACAACCATCCCGCCGTATTGAGCAGCGATCGACTCCGCTTGTTCAGGAGTCGTTGCGATCTCTCCGGGAGGTACTGGAATGCCGGCCGCCCGAAAGCGTTCTTTGGCCTGATATTCGTGGATATCCATGGGGTCTCAATTGGGGAGAAGCCCTTCAGGCAGGGCGCAACAAGCGGCCGCCTGGGCGTGTAAAGCCCTTCAAACTACCAGAGGCCAGAGGGCCGATCAACGGCTGAAGAAGAGGTGGATCTGACGGTTTCCCTGGCTGTCAGGCGCCCCCACGCTCCAGTCTCTGAAGCAGCACGCGGAGTTCCTCAAGAGCGTCTCCGAAGCCCTGCCAATCTCCTTCTCGAGCTCGCGTTTCGGCCGTCTCCAACAAGTCCAACGCGCTCGCAGCCCAAGCAGTAGAAGTCAGCAGCGTCTCGTCCTCGGCGGGCAGAGGCGGGGCTCCCAGCGGTACCGTCCCGAGGGTCATGACCTCTAGGCCAGCCAACTGGGTGATCGCACCCGAGAGGTCCTCCGTCATCGCCACACGAACGCCATCACTGACTACAAAACGTCGCAGTTCTGGAATCGCATCGGCCTCCGCCGCGAGGAAAACCGGCTCCATGTAGAGGATCCGGTCTCCTGCCGGAACAAGATGCAGGTGCCCGGTCCAAACTTCGCTTCCCCCTGTGCGCCAGAGAGAGAACTGCTGTGAGATGTCCGGGTCCTGTTCCACCAGTGCTTCGATCTGTCGTGGCCCGGGCACTTGGTCCGTCACGGGAACGTCGTACAGGATCAACTCCGGGGCACCGAACGGGTCAGTCCGTGCCGCGAGGATCCCCGTGAGGTTCTGCCGACCCGCAGGCACGAACACAGTCGTGAGGTGGAATCGGGCATCCTCTTCGCCCGGCAAGGCGTAGATCCCGTACTCCGGTCGATAGGCGATGGGGTTTGTGCCCTGAGCGAGCTCTTGGGGAGAGGCCCATACGTCCTGCTGGCCATGGAACACCGGCGCGGTTTCTTGGTGGTATTGGAGCAATACCCTGCCCTGAAGATCCAAAAGCGCGGTCGAATACCGGACGTGTGACCGAATGGCCTCAGGCATCTCCGACATGGGCTTGAACAGGGTCGGAAAGGCTCTTTCGTATACGTCCAGTAACGGGTCGGCGATGGGGACTCGGTAGAAGTCCACATCTCCAGTCACGGCGTCGACGACGATTTTCACCGAATTGCGCGCGTATGTGACCTGCGATCTGAAGGTGCCGAGTTCGTAGACCGTTGAAAGCGGGAACGCACGCGTCCCCGTGAAGCCTTCCAGGACCCAAACGATACGCCCATCTGCAATGACGGGGTACGCGGCCTCTGGGAGCCTTATGAACGGTGCGATCGCTCGGACCCGATCCTGAGCACGGCGCCGGTAGATGAGTCGACTGTCATCCGTCAGGTCGGACGCGAACAACAGATTCGAATCCTGAAAACGCCACGCCAACAGCGCAGTGCGAATCGCACCCGCCAGCTTGATCCCTCCAGGAAAATCCACACCGGCCACGCCCAGCGCACCGTCAGGCGCCTGGAACTCGTCCGGTCCAGCATTGATCACTGCGTAGGGCTGAGGACCTCGGCCGAAGAAGATTTCAGATCGGTCCAACGTCAATCCGGGTACAGACTGAGCGAGCGGTGACGCCTCTGGGGGAATGCCAGAGACCAGCATCGGTGGGCGCCCTTCGGGGGTGCGCTCCGCGGCCAGACTGGCCACTGCACCCATCCCTTCTACGTAGCGCTCTCTGAGATGGAGATTCTGCCAGTTGGGGTCCTGGATGCCGCCGGGAGACACTTCGCGGACCGAGACAGCTACCGGTACGGGTCCGTTGGGTCCCGGATACCGATCGATAGCAACGTCCTGGAAGTCGTAGTAGGGGAATCTCGCTTCCAGTTCCCGATATGTGGCGAGCAATGCCCCGCTGGTCCAAACCGGAAGTCCCGCAAACTGACGCCCGACTTCAGGCCAATCTATGACCTGTCCGGCCTCGAAACTGAACGGTCGGCGCTGCATCTCTTCGAGACCAAAACCAAGCCGTGTGTAATCGATGTTGTACTCGATGAAGGGCTCCTCACGATCCAACTCGTTCGGCTCCACACGGAATGACTGGATCATCGCAGGATAGAATTGCCCGATGACGATCATCGAGAGAACAACAGCAATCGAAGAGGTCACGATTGGTGTGACTCGGTTCTTCCAGGCGCCCCAAAACACACCAACCCCACCCATGACGCAGATGATCGCCAGGGTCTGAAGAGCGGGTAGCCGCGCCTCTGCGTCCGTAAAGCCGAAGATTCCGCTTACCGCAGAGGTCCCATCCAGCAAGAGCAGATACCGACTCAACCAGAGGCGCGCACCCAACATGAAGAAGAAGAGCGCGAGCAGACCGCCGAGGTGCACTCTCGTAACGTCCTGAGCGTCGATTCGCCCCTTACCCCATCGCAGCGCTCCCGTCGCGGCATATCCTGCCGTAGCAAGGGTGAAGACCAGGAACGCGCCGATGAGCGCGAACGTGATCAGACTGGCTAAGACAGGCACCCAGAAGACGTAGAAGCCAGCGTCATGACCGAGCACCGGATCCGTCACGCCCCAAACAACCGCATTCTTCAGCATCAGAATCTGAAGCCCGAGGTTGGCCGGGACCGCGGCGCCAAACCAAAGCGCGAGCAACGAGGAAACTCCCAACATGCCCCAAAACACGTAACTCTTCGGGAGCTGTTCCGAGATCTCCAGATTCCCGACACGACGCTTGATTTGGACCCCTCCGAGCGTTGTCGACGCGATACGCAGATTCAGGAAGATCACGATCCCCACTGCGACGCCTGCGACGATGCGCGTGCCCCACTCCCAAATTATTCGACGCCAAAAGACTTCGGAGTACCCAGACTGTGCGTGCCAGAGGATCTCTACATACGCCTCAGACGCCATGCGCCCCATAGAGATCAAGAGTGCGATCCCCAGGGCGATCATGATGAAAAGTCGGCCGCCGCGCAGGGCCCCTAGCACGTTCGTGGGATCGGGCTTCATGTCCATCCTATTGGAAGGGTACGCCAGCGGCGGTGAGCCACTCGGCGACCTCGCCACGGATTTCGGCGAGTCGTTCTTGGGTGCGCGCCTCAAAACGCGCGACGATCACGGGCTGGGTGTTGGATGCACGCAAGAGCGCCCAGCCATCACCGAAGAGGACCCGCACGCCATCAACATCGATCGCGTCGTATTTGGACTTGAAATGCGCCACGGCATCTGCCACCACGGCCCACTTCTGTTCCTCCGTGACATTGATACGGATCTCAGCGGTCGATACATACACCGGGAAGTCCGCGACCATCTCTGACAGTGGACGCTCGGAGCGACTCACCAATTCGAGCAGGCGGCATGCGTTATACGGGGCATCATCAAAGCCCATGTAGTCGTCGGCAATCATGATGTGACCGGACAACTCACCCGCGATGAGAGCTCCAGATTCCTTCATCTTCTTCTTGATCAGTGAGTGGCCTGTCTGCCACATGATCGGCTCACCGCCGGCTGCTGCGAAGACCTCGGATAGTGCCTGACTGCACTTCACGTCGAATACGAGCTTCTGTCCGGGGCCACGCCGCTTAAGGATGTCGAGACCATACAGGAGCAGGAGAATATCTCCGCGTATGATGGCACCGTTTTCGTCCACGGCCCCAATCCGGTCCGCGTCCCCGTCAAAGGCCACGCCGAGGTCATGTGGCGTGTCTCGCACGGCCTCAATGAGGTCTTCGAGGTTCTTATCTACAGTCGGATCAGGATGATGATTCGGAAACGTCGGATCCGAGTCACAGAAGAGAGGCGTAACGTCAGCTCCAATCGCAGTGAGCAGCTTCTCGGCCACTAGGGAGCCGGTCCCATTCCCGCTATCGACCGCGACCTTCATTGGTCTCGCCAACTCGAAGCGGCGTGCCACGTCCGCGATGTACCGATCGAGCACTTCGACCCGCTCCATGCCCCCCGCACCGGATTCGAAATCCGATTCGATAATGCGGCGCTTCAACTCTTGGATCGTTCCACCATACAGAGAACCCTTCCCGAGCGTCATCTTGATGCCATTCCACTCCGGCGGATTGTGCGAGCCGGTGATCTGAACCGCTGCATCGGTCTCAAACGTGTGTTCCGACCAATAGAGCGTGGGGGAAGGCACTGTGCCGACGTCGAGGACGTCGACCCCGGCGGCGCGGACGCCAGCCATCAGGCCGTTCGCTAGATCGGGAGATGTAAGTCTGTTGTCGTGCCCGACGGCAACCCGGGGCGAACTGAGGCCCGTCTCCGCACGAACGTGAGACCCGAAGGCCCTTCCTACGCCCTCCGCTACATCTGCGTCGAGATCTTCTCCGACGATTCCACGGATGTCGTACTCACGAAAAATGTGTTCAGCGAGGGGCATACGGCTCTCAGGTGATGGTTATCGATGGGGCGCAAAAATAGCTGCATGAGCACCGCCAAACGAGACGAGCGCACGATCCTGACTAGGGCGCCATCCCGAGCATACCACCCCCGAGCGCACCCAGTCCTTGCACACTGGCACGAGCGAAGTCCAGAGCGGCGCTTGGGAAGATCCCTGTGTAGAGAATCAGCCCGACGCAGATGATCAGCGCCAACCGCATGGGAAGCGGCTGAATGACCATCGAGTGCTGGTCGGCAGCCGCGGATTTCTTCATCCACATCACCCATGCCACCCGGAGATAATACCAGTACGAGGCGATCGTGGTCATCACGAGGATGACCATCAGGACCCAGAGTTGGGCGTCCGCCGCCCCCTGCAGCAGGAAGATCTTACCCATGAACCCACCGGTTCCTGGGAAACCCGCCAGCGAGAGCAAGAAGATCGTGAGGAAGACGCCCATCGCCGGCTGCGACCAACCGAAGCCCGCATAATCGTCGATGTAGAGCCGTTCTTCCCCCTGGTGTGCCACGCTGATCACGATGGCAAACGCGCCCATGTTCATGAGCGTATACACGAGCAAGTAGAACAACATTCCGGCCGCAGCGTTCTCATTTGCGGCGGTCATCGCGACGAGCAGGTATCCACCGTGTGCGATGCTCGAATAGGCGAGCATCCTTTTCACATTCGTCTGGACGAGCGCAATCAGATTGGCGGCAACCATGGTGATCGCGGCAAGCCACCACATGATTGGAAACCACGAATCGTAGGCAGCATCGAAGCCGACTAGGAAAACGCGAAGGAAAACAACGAACGCTGCAGCTTTCACAGCCGCAGACATCCATGCGGTGACAGGAGCCGGGGCGCCCTCGTAGACGTCAGGCGTCCACATGTGGAAGGGCACCGCAGATACCTTGAATGCGAAGCCGACCATGAGGAGAGCGACAGCGAGTACGAGGAGTCCGGGCGTCGCCGCCCCACTCGCGACGCTGTCCCCAATGGCGGCGATATTCGTGCTCCCAGTTACGCCATACGTCAGAGCGATCCCGTAGAGGAAGAACCCCGTCGAGAAGGCACCAAGAAGGAAGTACTTCAGTCCGGCCTCAGCCGACTTCCGGTCCCGGCGGTTGAACGCCGTTAAGGCGTACACCGCGATCGACATCACCTCGAGTCCGAGGAAAATCACGATAAGGTCGCGCGCGCCCGCCATGAACATCATGCCCGCGGTAGCGAACAGGATCAGCGCATAGAACTCTCCGGCCTGAAGCTTCTGCCGATAGATGTATGCGAAGGAAATGAGCACCGTGAGGGCTGCCGCGAGCAGGAAGATCCAGTTCGCGAACAGGCGAAATCCATCGACCGCGATCATCGACGTGTTCCCGACCTCGGTGACTCCGTAGAGCCAACCGTTCGCGGCTGATGCCGCCAAGATTCCGATCAGGGTAAACCACCCCAGGTCCGCCCTCGGACCGAAACTCGGGTCACCGGTCGGAGCGTCGGAGCCTTCTTTATTTTTGCCCGAGACCCCCGCGATGAGGACGATCATCCCCCAAACGCACAGTACGATCTCGGGAAGGAGCGCCCATACGAAGTGGAGCTGCCGGCTGAAGTCGAGTTCCATAAGCGGCTGGCGTTAGTTGTCGTCGGTGACGTTGTCGTCACCCACGGCGTCATCGTTCGATTCGGAGTCACCCGCCGGCACATCGGCCGTCGGGAAGATCACAACTTGGAGGCCGTCCTCGGTCTCGACCGACGCCTGCCCTGCCGGTGCGGCGGCCTCTACACGCTCGAGGACCACCCGAACACTCGGTTCCATTCGCTCAAGAATCGGAGTGGGGTTCCACCCGATCACGATCATCAAAGCGCATAGAGGCGCGAGGATCACCATTTCTCGGCGCGAGAGGTCTTGAATCTCACGGTTCTCAGGCTTGTCGAGCTTATTGAAGAACATCGTCTGGACCATCGGCAACATGTAGTACGCGGCAAAGATCACACCGAGAGAAGCCACAACCGCGATGATGGGGTGTGTCTCGAAGGTGCCGAGAAGCGCCAAGAATTCACCGATAAAGCCACTGGTACCAGGCAGTCCAATCGAAGCCAATGCTGTGAGCACAAACGCGCTCGTCAGAAGGGGTGCCACGCGAGCGATCCCACCGTAGTCTTCGATCTTCCTCGTGTGCCGGCGCTCATAGAGCATGCCGAGCAGGAGGAAGAGCGCTCCTGTGCTGATCCCATGGGAGATCATGACGACCAAGCCGCCCTGAAGTCCGTTCACGGTGAGCGCAAAGATCCCAAGCACCACAAAGCCCATGTGCGCCACCGATGTGTAGGCGACCAGCTTCTTAGCGTCTGGCTGCACCGCAGCGACCCAGGCGGTATACAAAATACCGATGACACCCAGCACCAACATCGTCGAGACGACCGTCGGGTGTTGCGCGGCGACCGGAAAGAGCGGCAGCAAGAATCTCAAGAAGCCGTAGGTGCCCATCTTAAGCAGGACCGCGGCCAGGATAACCGAACCCGGTGTCGGTGCTTCCACGTGTGCGTCTGGAAGCCAGGTGTGGAATGGGAATACCGGAACCTTCACGCTGAACGCGAGGGCGAACGCACTGAAGAGCCAGAATTGCTCCGTCCCAGTCAGCGGTACCTGAAGCAGATCAGCGTACGCGAACGTCGGGAAGCCTAGAAGCGTCTTGGCCTTGAAGAACAGGTACATGATCGCCACGAGCATCAGCAGCGATCCTAACGCCGTGTAAAGAAAGAACTTGATGGCCGCATAAATGCGACGTTCCCCGCCCCACACGCCCACGATGAAGTACATCGGGACCAGTGTGAGCTCGAAGAAGACGTAGAAGAGGAAGACGTCCGTGGCGCAGAAGACGCCGACAACACCTGCCTCAAGAAGGAGCATCAGCGCGTAGAAGGCCCGCTGTCGCTCCTTGATGTAATTGAACGATCCGAGGATGGCGATCGACGTACTGAAGGTCGTCAGCATCACCATGAAGAGGCTAATCCCGTCGACACCGAGGGAATAACTCACCCCCCACGATGCGATCCACGGGATACTGGTCTCCATCTGCATGGCACCCTGGCCGGGGTCAAACGACCACCAGAGACCGAAACTGAGGACCATTACGCCCAGAGACCACCAGAACGCGATCTGCTTCGCCCGCTCTTCTTCGGCCCACATCACCAAGCCGACACCCAGCATGGGAAGCCAAATGAGGGCGTGGAGAATCCAGCCTGTGTAGCCGATCGATTCGAGCATTGAAGTCATACTCCCACACCCATCTGAGGCCGCTCAAAACGGATGACTGACAAGGAAGGGGAGCACGAGGAGCGAGACGTACTAGGCAGTACGTCGCAGCGAGTCGCGCGGACCGTGACGCCGTCAGGCGCCGTTTTCATCGGCCTGTCCATTAGAAGATCGAGACTCCGAGGATGACTAAGACGCCGACGGTGAGAATGAATGCGTAGGTGTTCACCGTACCGGTCTGGAGCATGCTGGCTACGAAGCCTGTGCCCCGGGCGGTCCACCCGACCCCGTTGACGATGCCGTCGATAATCCCAGCATCGATGACCCTCCAGCAGAACCGCGACATGCGGATGATCGGCTGAACGATGAACCGGTCGTAGAACTCGTCCACGTAGTACTTGTTGAGCAGAACCTTCGAGAAGCCGGCCGGCTCCGGTGAGTCCTTGGCCGGCACAACCTTCTGTCCGCCCACGAACCGCACAGACGCGAACACGACTGTCATGGCGAGCACGGTCGAGATGATGGCCCACATGACTTCGCCACCACCAAACGGTGCCGAATGGGACAGCTCGCCTAGGTTGGCCTCTTGGATATGCATAGCCTGAGCGGTGATCGGCTCAAGCCAGTGGTGCAGCCACTCGCTCGTGAGCGGCCCGAGGCCTAAGAAGGACTCCCGAATCGCAGGTGGAACGTTGATCCAACCACCCACCAGCGACAGCACCGCGAGAATCGCCAGCGGCACCCACATAACGACCGGGGCTTCGTGGAGGTTCTTGACCTCTTCCTCTCCCGTGCGATTCGTACCGTGGAACGTCATGACCATCATGCGCGTCATGTAGAACGCGGTGAGCATGGCTGCGGCTAAGGCGATGATCCAGTAGACCGTATAGAGCGCCGGGTAGGGAGCATTGGCAGCTCCGCCGAAGGCCCCGATCTGCCAGATGATCTCATCTTTCGAGAAGAAGCCAGCGAAAGGCCAGATCCCCGCGATCGCGAGCGTGGCGACCCACATCGTGATCCACGTGATGGGCATATGCTTTTTCAAGCCGCCCATGTTCCGCATGTCCTGCGCGTCCTCATGATTGTGCGTGGTGTGATACGCCTTGTGCATCGAGTGAATCACTGCCCCGGCACCCATGAAGAGCAGAGCCTTAAAGAAGGCGTGCGTCATCAAGTGGAAGACACCAGCGGCGTAAGCACCGACCCCGACCCCGACGAACATGTAGCCGAGCTGGGAGATTGTGGAGTAGGCAAGGACCTTCTTGATGTCGTTCTGCTTGAGCGCAATCGTCGCGGCAAAGAGCGCGGTGAGCACACCCACACCTGCCACGGTCGCGCTCGCAACGGGTGACAAGGCGAAGTAGACCGAGGACCGAGCAACCAAATACACACCCGCCGTGACCATCGTCGCAGCATGGATGAGCGCAGAAACAGGCGTCGGGCCCGCCATCGCGTCCGGAAGCCAGACGTAGAGCGGCATCTGCGCGCTCTTCCCTGCGGCACCGAGGAAGAAGAACAGCGTGATCGCTGTCACCAGTCCGCCGCCGTACACCAGCGTCTCGGCATCGTGGAAGAGCGGTACGAAGTCGAGCGTTCCGAACGTCTTGTAGAGCAGGAACATCGCGACCAGGAAGCCGACATCACCGATACGGTTGACGATGAAGGCCTTCTTACCCGCGTCCGACTTCTCTCGATCGGCGAACCAGAATCCGATCAACAGATACGAACAGAGCCCCACGCCTTCCCAGCCGACGAACATCAGCGGGTAGCTCGCGCCCATGACTAGGGTGAGCATGAAGAAGACGAACAAGTTCAGATAAGCGAAGTAACGCGGATACCCAGCGTCTTCCTTCATATAGCCGACGCTGAACACGTGGATCAAGAAGCCGACCCCCGTCACGACCATCATCATGATCATGGAGAGCTGGTCGAGCTGGATCGCGGCATCCACAGCAAACGTGCCCGTGGACATCCAGGTCCAGTAGCTGATGACCACCGGCTCCTCGAGGTGCGCCCCAAGCATGCGGATGAAGTTCACCAGCGTGAGGATGAACGCGAGAAGCATGACCCCCGGGCCGATGAGGCTCGGGAGCGTGTGCGTCGCGGGGCGTCCACCTTCGTCGAGGTCGAGCTCTGCCCCTGCGCGCACTGCGACGGCCGAAGCCATTCCGTGACGGATGGCCAGGAGGCCATTCAGCACGAAGCCGAGAAGCGGGAGAAGGATGATCATCCCAGGGAAGAACGGCTCGAAGTGAGCCGCACCTTCCGCGGCGGGCGCGCCGCCCTGGCCGAGAAGCGCTGCTAAGGAAGCGTACATGTCGCTACCACCTCAGCAGTTTGAAATTGTCTACGTTCACCGTCTCGTAATGCCTGAAGATCGAGATAATGATGGCCAACCCGACGGCCGCCTCAGCGGCCGCGACCGTCATCACAAAGAAGACGAAGAGTTGGCCTTCTATACCGTGGAGTCTCGAGAACGCCACGAAGGCCAGGTTCACTGCGTTGAGCTGGAGCTCGATGCACAGGAACATGATGATCGCGTTGCGGCGGATGAGCACACCGGCGGTACCGATCATGAACAGGATCGCGCTGAGCACCAGCGCTTGCGCGATCATGCCGGACTCCTCTTGGCCAGAACGAGCGCGCCGACGATCGCCACGAGGAGCAGGATTCCCGTGATCTCGAATGCGACCACATAAGTCGTGTAGAGCGGCTCAGCGATCGCGCCAACGACACCGAATTCCGCGAGCGCAGCATCGATGGACGCGCCCCCGGTGGTGATCGCGTCCGGGAGTGCAGCCCCGCGAAATTGACGCTGAAGCACACCCGCCATCGCGCCCACCGTGGCGAACGAGATGATCGAGAAGACGCCGCCTTTGAGATCCCTCTCGTAGTCGTGCCCCAAGTTCAGGAGCATGATGACGAAGAGGAAGAGCACCATGATCGCGCCTGCGTAGACGATGATCTGGATCGCAGCGAGGAAATGCGCCTCAAGGAGAACGAACGTCCCGGCCATACTGGCCAGTGTCGTCACCATGAAGAGGAGCGAACCCACCGGGCTCTTCGCCAAGACGACGCCCAAGGCGCCGCCGACCGCGACGAACCCAAAGACGTAGAAGAGGATGTCGACCACTATTCGCTCCTCGGATCGGACGGATCCCACAAGAGAGTGGTCGGATGGTCTTGCTCCATTAACCGGTCCAGGTCGTACACGAACCGGTCTCTAGTGTATTCGGCGTTTTCGAAGTGCCGGCCTACGTGGATCGCTTCCACAGGACATACCTCTTGGCACATCCCGCAAAAAATGCAGCGGAACTCGTCGATCTCATAGACGATCGGGTAACGATTCCCTTGGTCGTCCTCTCCACCGACAAGTTTGATGCAATTTGCGGGGCAGACCGTGGGGCACAGCCCGCACGCCACACACTTCGGACGACCGTCTGCATGGACCTCCATGCGATGTGTGCCGCGCCACCGAGGGCTCAGATCAGTCTCCTCCTCGGGGTACTGCTGCGTGACACTCGTCGGACTGATCATGTGCTTGAATGTCAGCGCCATGCCGCTCAATGCGGCGCGGAGGTAGGAGGTAGTCTCCGGCTCCGGTCGGTGCATGACTTTTACTGAAATCGCCATCCGTTAATCCCCCGCCGGAGCGGGCTGAGAAATGGTCTTGATCTCGACTTTTTGTGCATGGAGGGCAGCGGCACCGGTGATGATCCGGCCGCGGTCCAGGTAGAACACGAATCCGATCGTACAGGCCAAACTGACCGCTGTCAGAGCAAGGCCGTATACGAAGCCAAATGCCATCCCGATCTCATCGAGCGTGAGGATCGTTCCTGCCATCAGCATGACGTAGGCAAGTGAAGTCGGCAGCATCACCTTCCACCCGAGTGCCATAACCTGGTCGTAGCGGAAGCGTGGGAGCGTCCAGCGGATCCAGATATAGAGGACTAGGAAGAACCCGGTCTTCACGGCGAACGCAGCGAGGGTGAGTAACGTCTTCCAAATAGCCGGAGTGGCGAGGATTGTGCTCCCGTCGGCAGCGAAGCCACTGATGAGCTGTCCTTGGTGCCAGAACATGTTGTCCCCGGTCCAGAACGGGATGTCCCACCCGCCCAAGAAGAGCGTCGCCATGAGCGCAGAGGCAGTCACCATGTGCCCGAACTCCGAGATCATAAAAGCGGAGAACTTCATGGCCGAGTACTCGGTGTGGTAACCCGTCACCAACTCCGATTCTGCTTCAGGCATATCGAACGGAAGGCGGTTCGTCTCGGCGAACGCGGAAATCACGAAGAGTAGAAAGGCGAGCGACAGCGGGAACGCATACCACATTCCTAGTTGCTGCTGCTGCCAGATGATCTCGGTGAGCGTCACGTTCCCCGAGAGCATCAAGACCGTGATCAACGACAGACCGAGGGCAACCTCGTAACTCACCATCTGAGCAGAGGCACGCAGCCCACCCAGGAAGGCGTATTTGTTGTTCGAGGCCCAACCTCCCAGAACCACGCCGTACACGGCAAGAGAGCTGAAAGCGAGGATGTAGAGAATACCGATCGGCACATCGGCAACGATCATGTCGACCACGCCCACGGGCGTCGGGAGCGGCGCCGCGATCGGGATCACCGCAAACGTCACCAGCGAAGGAAAGAGCACCAAGATCGGCGCGAGCACAAAGAACGCCCTCGACGCCGTGGCCGGCAGCGTCTCTTCCTTCAAGAAGTTTTTGATACCGTCCGCAATCGGCTGAAGCAGCCCGAACGGTCCGACACGGTTGGGACCATTACGGTCCTGGATCCAGGCTGACACCTTTCGCTCTGCGAGCGTCGTGTAGGCAACGACCAGCATCAAGACCGTGAAGATGCCGGTGGTCTTGGCTGTCATAGCGAGAAGCGCCCACGGTATCGCCACAAAGCCGAGGTCGAGTTCGCCGTGGATGGGCACAAAATCCATGGTCAGTCTCCCGCCAACGAAACGGTCTCGTTCACAACAGCTCCGCGTGTTCCGAGGTCATCGTAGGACATACCACCGAACGCTTGGACTGAGCCGGCAAGCTGGGCAAACGCGTCTGCCGCACTGCGAGCCCCCTCTCCTTCCGTCATTTCAGCGACCATCGCGCCGAGGACGAACCAGGCGGGGCGGGCCATGCCGGGTGCCTCCACGCCTGGCCAGAAACGCTGGACCCGGCCGTCGAGGTTCGTAAACGTGCCTTCCTGCTCCGCGAATGTCGTCACCGGGAGAACATAGTGAGCATTCCCGGTCGCCTCGCTCATGTGAGTCCCCACGTAGACGTAGAGGGCGGCATCACTGCCGAACGACTCGTCCTGGTCAGCGAGCGCGTCACCCAAGACCAAGATGACGCCACTGTGGCCAGCGATCTCGTCCAGGCCACCGTTCGCGTCATCACCACCGACACGCGTCGCTCCCACGAGGTCCGCGCCATGGACGTTGGCGGCCAGATCCTTCCTTCGTGCGAGCGTCGGGAAGCCCTTCAGAACGACCTCTGATTCGGCCCTGGCCGAACGGTACACGGTGTCCCCACCGCCTAATGCTTCGACCAGTCCTGTAAAGGCACCAAGGTCTTCGTTCGAGGCGAGGGGGGATGCAACAGCCATTATCTTCGCGCCATCGAGGGCACCCGCGGCAGCGAGCAACCCGGTGAGCGCATCCTTCCATCCCACTGCCTTTGCGGTGCCCGAGTCCCGCACCAACGGTGCCTCGATCCGGTCACCTTTGTTGATCCACTCGTAGTTGTGCCGGCCTTCGTCGCACATCCACCAGCCGTTCACATCCAGATTCTCACGCGGCTTCAAGCGCTGCACGAGGTTGTCACGAGTGTGCAGATCGATGTTGCACCCCTGGGAGCAACTCGTGCACACAGAAGGCGTGTGATCCAAGTCCCACGCTCGTGCCTTATGCAGGAAGTCCTTCGAAACGAGCGCACCAACGGGACAGATGTCGACGATGTTCCCGGCCCAGTTCGTGCCTTCGAGACCCTCTTCGAAGAAGGTGTCGATGACCGAACGGTTCCCTCGTTCGACAACCGTCAGCCGGTGATCCTGCTCGACTTCGCTCATGAAGCGGACACACCGCGTGCACATCACGCAGCGGTCTCCGTAGAAGAGCACGTCGCCGCCGAAATCGTCGCGGCCGAAGATTCGCTTTGGCTCACGGGAGCGTCCATGCTCACGGCCCTCCTCATGCACGTAGTCCTGGAGATTACACTCACCGGACATGTCGCAGATTGGACAATCCAGCGGGTGATTCACCAAGTAGAACTCGAGCACGCCCTGCCGATCGGATTTGGCTTGCTCGGATTCCGTATGCACGACCTGTCCGTCCGTGACGGTGGTTACGCAGCCAGGCATCGGCTTGGGCGCACCCTCCACCTCGACCAGGCAAAGACGGCACATCGCCGGAGACGACATGCCGGGATGGTAGCAGTAGTGAGGGACTTCCCGCCCAATCGTCTTGGCAGCCTCGAGAATCGTGGTCCCCCTCGGGACCGTGACCTCGTGACCGTCTATGGTCAGGGTGACAGTTGCAGACATCAGGCCGCCCCCACTCGTTCGCCACGCCGAATGCGCGCGAGGTATTCATCTCGGAATTTTTCGATCGAAGATTGGACCGGAGCGGCCACGGAGTCCGACAGCACACAGATCGTCGTACCGACCATCTTCTGCGTCACGTCCATGAGCATGTCGAGGTCCTCCTCGGTTCCCTTACCGTTCTCGATCCGTCGCATGATCTTCGCCGTCCACGCTGAGCCCTCTCGGCAAGGCGTGCACTGCCCGCACGACTCATGTGCGTAGAAGTCGACCATGCGGCGCACCTGCTTCACGATGTCGGCAGTCTCGTCCATGACGATGACTGAGGCGCAACCGAGCATGGTGCCCACCTCGACACAGCCCTCGTAGTCGAGCGTACACCGAGAGACCTCCTCCGCGTTGATGAGCGGGACGGATGAGCCTCCGGGGATCACCGCCTTGAGCGCGTTTCCGTCACGCATCCCGCCACACACGTCATCGATCAATTCCTGAAGCGGGAAACCGAGTGGCAGCTCGTAGTTCCCCGGCTTGTTCACATGTCCACTGACGCAGAAAAGCTTCGTGCCCGGGCTCTTCTCCGTGCCGTACTGCCTATACCACTCGCCACCATTGGTGACGATGTGGGGAATGGCGCACAGCGTTTCGACGTTGTTGATGGTCGAAGGCATACCGAAAGCGCCAACGGCTGCGGGAAACGGAGGCTTGACCCTCGGCTCCCCGCGCTTGCCCTCGAGCGAGTTCATCAGACCGGTTTCTTCACCACAGATATACGCGCCTGCTCCGGCGTGCACAGTGACTTCAATCGTGTGGCCCGTGCCTAGGATGTTCTCCCCCACGTAGCCCTTGGCGTAGGCGTCTTCCAACGCGCGGGCCAAGACCTGCGTCGTCTCAAAAAACTCACCACGGCAGTATATATAGACGTGCTGGGCGCGAATCGCGTGCGCCCCGATCAGGCACCCTTCGATCAACTGATGCGGGTCCCAGCGGATGAGCTCGCGGTCCTTGAAGGTGCCTGGCTCGGACTCGTCCGCGTTGCACAGCAAGTAGTGCGGCCGACTCGAGTCTTTCGGCATGAAGGACCACTTCAGGCCAGTCGGAAATCCTGCCCCTCCACGCCCTCTGAGTCCTGAGTCCTTCACGATGTCCACCACCTCGTCGGCACCCATGCCTAGTGCCTTCTCCAGCCCCTTGTAGCCGCCTCGCTCCACGTAGGTGTCGAGATGGCGCTGCTTCGGGTCACCGAAGTATGTGCTGAGGATACGGACTTCTTTATCCGACACGTAGGGATAAGCCATTAGCTGTCCCCCTCGGACTTCAAGTGCTCGAGAATCTTAGGCACCTCGGTAGGTGTCACATTTTCGAAGTAACGAGAGTTGATCTGCACGCAGGTCGGGAATCCGCACCCCGCGAGACACTCGGCCTCGATTATCGTGAAACCTCCGTCCTCCGACGTCTCACCGAGTTCCGTGTCCGTGTATTTAAGAAACGCATCCAGAACTTCGTCGGCGCCGCACAGGTTGCACGAGATGTTCGTGCAGACCTGCACCAAGTGCCGACCCACGGGGCGCTTGTTGTACATGGTGTAGAACGTCGTCACGCCACGGACGTAAGCCGGAGACAGCTCAAGCAACTCGGCCACCCGATCCATCGACTCCGGGCTCACATATCCACGAAGCTCCTGAGCCAAGGACAGCGTCGGGAGCAAGGCTGCCTGTTTGTCCGGGTACCGCGTCAGAATCTTCTCGAAGCGCTCCTGGTATTCACCTTCGAAAAGCGTCGCTTCCGGATTCTTTTCCGCGAGCATGTAAGGCATCGTGGCCGACCCTGAAGCGTGGCCACCGTGTGCTGGGCGATCTCCGACGAAGTCGTCGCCCCGGACCTCCTCTTCCGAGAGATCAAACTCTCCCGTGTTACCGGCCCAACCGAGGTTTTTGAATGGTACGTCACTCATCGGTCGATCTCCCCGAGAACGATGTCCAGGCTGGCGTTGATCATGATCAGGTCCGACACCAAGTGGCCCTCGGCGAGTTTCGGGATCACCGACAGGTTGACGAACGACGGCGGGCGCACACGCCAGCGGATCGGCTTCGTGCTCCCCTCTTCAGCGACGAGGTACATGCCGAGTTCGCCCTTGGACGCCTCGATGCCCAGGTAGCAGTCACCCTCAGGAGCGGGAATGCCATCGGTGATGAGCTTGAAGTGGTGGATCATGCTCTCCATATCCGACATTGCGTCGGTCTTGGAGGGCAGTGAGATATTCGGGTCTTCAACGTTGATCGGCCCACCAGGGAGACGATCGATCGCCTGGCGGAGAAGCGAGACACTCTGTTTCATCTCTTCCATACGGCACAGATAGCGATCGTAACAGTCGCCATGTTCACCGACCGGGACCTCAAAGTCGTACGTCTCGTAGTCGTAATACGGACGGTCCTTGCGGAGGTCATAGTCGACGCCGGAAGCCCGCAGGTTCGGGCCGGTAAATCCGTAGTTAATCGCGTCGGCAGCACTGATCGCGCCAATGCCCTGCGTCCGGCCGATGTGGATCAGGTTCCCCGTCAGGAGGTGATGCACTTCGGCCAGCGTGTCGGGGAAGGTGTCCAGGAAGTGCTTCAGTTGATCGATCCAGCCTTCCGGCAGGTCGGCCATCATACCGCCAACGCGTGTCGCGGACGTCGTGATGCGCGCACCCGTGAGCGACTCATGCATCTTGTAGATGCGCTCACGTTCCTGGAACGAGTATAGGAAGGGGGTGAAGGCACCCACGTCGATCGCCGTCGTCCCGAGCCAGAGGAGGTGGCCGAAGATTCGGTCCAACTCCATGAGGATTACGCGGACCACCTTGCAGCGCTCCGTGACCTCGATGCCCATCAGCTTTTCGACCGACATGACGTACGCGCAGTTGTAGATCAACGGCGCCAGGTAGTCCATGCGGTCGGTCAGCGGAACGATCTGATTCCAAGTCCGGTACTCGCCGAGCTTCTCGAAAGACGAGTGCAGGTAGCCAATATGTGGCACGACCTTCTTGACGGTCTCACCATCGAGCTCACAAACAAGCCGGAGCACGCCGTGTGTCGCGGGGTGCTGCGGCCCGATGTTGATGAGCATGTGCTCGGTGCCGATGTCCGGCTCCGGGATGTCAAACGGTGCGATCGGCGAAGGGACGGGCAACCCATCTGCACCCATCTCCTGGCGACCCACATTGATCTCGAGCGTCTTCTGCGACATCAGAGATCACCTCCGGCGTCTTCAAACGGTCTGATTTCGGCGGTTGGGGCTTCCTGGGGGACGAGTCCAGTGTCCAGGTCCTCGGCCAGATAGTAGCGCTCCACTTCCTGGTTGAGCGCGCGGCGGGTTTGCTCCGCGCGGGAGAAGCGACCCCGAAGAGGGAAGTCCTTCCGAAGCGGGTGCCCTTCAGCGTAGTCGTCCGGCATCAAGATCCGGCGAAGGTCCGGGTGGCCCTTGAACGTGACCCCGAAGAGATCGTACACCTCCCGCTCGAGCCAATTCGCGCTCTTCCACAGGTCGCAGACCGAATCGATCTCTAGAGCATCGAGCGGAAGCTCGCATCGGAGCCGGAGTATGTGCTTGTGCGTTGTCGAGTACATCTGGTAGACCACCTCAACCGGCCGTCCACTGCCGTAATCAAGGCCCGTGACGTCAGACATCATGTCATAGAGCTGGTCCGGATCGTCTCGGAGCCAGGTCAGCATCTCATGCGACCGCGCCGCGTCGATCCATACCACATGCTGGTCTCCAGCGTTCACACGATGCCGCATGACTGCATCGCTGAACTGAGCCATGAGTCCTTGGACAGACGCGTGATCCGCAGGGTCACCTGCGGTACCGCCTCCGGTAGGCGTCGCGGCATCGGAGGCAGTTGGGCCCTCGTCGATCGCGTCGAGCCCACTCTTCTTTTCGTCAGTCATCTAAGAGAGCAGGTCGTCTGAGGGGGATTCCGCGCGCACCGCCACGCCACC
This sequence comes from Longimicrobiales bacterium, assembly GCA_029245345.1. NCBI lineage: Bacteria > Pseudomonadati > Gemmatimonadota > Longimicrobiia > Longimicrobiales > Longimicrobiales bacterium. Next base: position 70,604 of record JAQWPM010000002.1, on the reverse strand, counting down.
GGTGAGTTGCTCCTGCTGGGTAGAATTTCCGAAAGGGCCGGTCAGGCCTACGACCTCGAGATCACTCGCACGCGGCAGCGCAACCAGGGCTGGATCCTCTGCCCTGTGCTCGAAGTGTTTGGTCAACGACTCCTGACGGATCTTCTCTTGGATCATCATGAGGCCATAGATGAGGCCTTCTGGGCGCGGTGGGCACCCAGGGATGTAGACATCCACCGGAATTATGGTGTCGATCCCCTGCACCATCGAGTACACGTCGAAGACGCCACCCGAACTCGCGCACGCTCCCATGGAAATGCACCACTTGGGCTGGGGCATCTGATCCCAGATACGCCGCAGCACCGGAGCCAGCTTGTACGGCACACGTCCAGCGCAGATCAACACATCCGCCTGACGCGGGCTGAACGACATGCGTTCCATGCCGAAGCGGGCGAGATCGTAGTTCGACGCGGCAGACGCCATCATCTCAATAGCGCAACATGCGGTGCCGAAGGGCATGGGCCAAAGAGAGTTCCTCCGGCCCCAGTTGATGATCCAATCGACCTTACTGGTCAGGAAGGTCGGGCTCCCGGCGCCAAAGATGCCACCGGAGGTAGCCGAGGGACCGCTGCCCGGCAGTACGTCTTTTAGTCCCATTCGAGACCTCCCTTCTTCCATTCATATAAAAGACCCACGGCCAGAACTACGACGAAGATGCTCATCGCAAGGAACGGCCCCCACCCCAATTCGCGCATTCGGACCGCCCATGGGATCAGAAAAATCGTCTCCAAATCGAAGACGATAAAGCTGATCGCTACCATGTAGAACTTCACAGAGAAGCGGGCCCGCGTACTCCCAAGAGGGATCATGCCGGACTCATAAGGCATGAGCTTCTGAGGCGTATCGCGGCGCGGGTTGAGAATGTGACTCGAGACGACCATCCCAATGGCATTGAGGATGGAAACGCCGAAGAGTAAAAGCAGGGGGAGATAGGCTCCCGACATGGCGCCGCGGGGTTTGTGAAATAGTTCACTAACGGACGCGAAAAGGTACCCAGCGCGCCGCTCAAGTGTCAACCAGACGAATCCCAGTTTTTCATTATTTTTCACTGGTTTGCACGACCTCGGGCGACCCATCTATCTTGGGCGCCTCATTACGCCTAGATAGCACTAGGATCGGCTCATTCGGCCGACCCCTGAACCCCCAAGCGAAGCAGAGATCTCGATGTCCGTCATGAGCGACAAGTGGATCCGTAAAATGTGTGAAGAGCACAGGATGATCGAACCCTTCGAGACCGGTCAAGTTCGGGATGGAAAGATCTCGTACGGCGTGTCTTCGTACGGGTACGACATCCGAGTCTCACCCGAGTTCAAGGTCTTCACGAACGTCCACAACTCCTTGGTCGATCCAAAGAACTTCGATGACCGCTCGTTCGTCGACATCGTAGGACCGGAATGCATCATTCCCCCGAACTCCTTCGCGCTCGCAAGAACCGAGGAGTACTTCCGCATCCCGCGCAACGTGCTCGTCATTTGCGTAGGAAAATCGACGTATGCTCGCTGTGGCTTGATTGTGAACGTGACGCCGCTCGAGCCGACGTGGGAGGGATATCTTACGCTCGAGATTTCGAACACGACTCCCTTGCCGGCGAAGGTCTACGGTGGTGAAGGCATCGCACAGCTCATCTTCTTCGAGGGCAACGAGGAGCCGGAAACGGCATATGCGGACCGCCAAGGCAAGTACATGAATCAGGTCGGCGTCACGCTACCAAAGATGTAATCGGGGCATACGACAAGACATTGACCTGACCGCACGCCCGGGAAATGGACTTCACCGGGCGTGCGCTGAAGGGCATGGTCTACGTAGGCATGGAGGGCGTCGAGAACGACGCCAACCTGTCCGAGTGAATTGATACAGCAGGGAACTTCGCGGGCGATCTTCCCCGGAAGTAGAACAGGACCCTAGCTGATCGACAGCAACTCAATACGGAACACCATGACGGCCCCCGCAGGGACGGGACCCTGGCCTGCGTCACCATATCCGAGCGCCGGCGGGATCACAATCAGACGAACCCCTCCGACACGCATTCCCAAGACACCTTCGTCGAAGCCGGCCACTACCTGGCCCACACCGAGCGTAAACTGGAACTGGCCCTGGTCGAATGACGACCCGTTAGAGAGGAAGCCGGCGTATGAGACCGTGGCCTTCTCACCAGCGGTAATCGCGTCCCCGATACCCTCTATTACCTGAGCGATGTACAGACCGCTCGCGGTCTTGGTCATCGATGCGAGGTCGATCTCCAACGATGCCGCGAATTCGGTGTCCTCAATAACTTCCACAGAGACTCCATCATCGCCGCACGCTCCGAGAAGGAGTGTGGCAGCGAGAATCCCGCCGAAGCGGGCTGAATTGAATCGATTAGACAGCATGAGAATGGATCGCCCTGGAATATAGGAACAACGGTTCGTCGTGACAGCAGCCAAATACGCCCTAGAGAGTGAGAGGTTTCCTAGTTCACATCTACAAGCTGCACCTCGAAGACGAGCGTCGCCCCCGGCGGAACATCACCTCTGCGCCGTGAGCCATACGCTAGGCCCGGGCGGACGACGAGTTTGCGCCGACCTCCGATCCTCATTCCGGCGATCCCTTCGTTCCAACCACGGATGACCTCTCCTTCCCCCAACCGGAAATGGAACGGGTCTCCCTGGAGTGCGCCATCGAACACGGTGCCGTCCGGCAGCCAACCCACATAATAGATCCAGACCCGGCTCGTCTGATTGGCCCGAGCGCCGGTGCCCGGAGAAAGTTCTTTGATATACAAGCCGGACGAGGTCTTCTCGAACTCGGCCAGATCAATGTCTAACTCGGGGGCAAAGGTCAGCATGGCCGGATCTGCGGGCGGCAACGGGCCCCGCGGCGCGCCACCACAGCTCATGAGCGTCAGGAGTGCTGTAAGGGCCACGGCATTAGAAAGCTTCATAGTCCGCATCGTTCTTGGTTTCTGGGGACTCCTGACTCTACCCATACGGCACCGGCCGGGCTACAGGCTCCGGGAAAGGCGTGCGAAGATTGGGCGCGCCCGGTTTGTAGTAGGCGCAAGGCCACATGTGGCAGCGGTGCGCAGTGACCCCGGGGTGCGCTCACGACTTTGATTGACGATCCCTCAACCCGACCGAACGGAGTCTTTGATGCACGCGGCCTACCTAATGCGCACTTACTCCGTTATGAGATCACCTTCGGCTTCTTCTGCCGATCCTTCAGATGTTGCTCCATCTCGAGTCGGGGCACGCCGTTCACCCACCAGTCAGGGGCGGGCATATCGCGCAGGTAGTGGTCGAAAAACTCCATCATCCGCACGGTGTAGTCGCGCTGATTGACGGGGTTGCGGAGTCCATGGTTCTCCCCGACGTACTGCAGTAACACGACGTCCTTGTCCTGCTCCCGCAGCGAATTGTAGAAGGTGATGCCCTGGTTGAAGTCCACGGCCCCGTCCTTCTCATTGTGCAGCAGTACCAAGGGCGTGGTGACGTTCTTCACGTGGAAGGCCGGGGAGTTACGGAGGTAGGCCTCGTGGTTGTCCAGATAGCTGCCCCTGAACCTGCCTTGGCTGGATTCGAAGATCCCCGCGTTCGAGTTCCCCGAGTTCCAGTAGACGGAGTTGTACATGCTCACCATGTCGGTGAGCGCGGCCCCAGCGATCGCGCTCGCGAAGATGTCGGTCTGCGTAACCAGTTGGGCCGTCTGGTAGCCGCCCCACGAGTGACCGTGCAGCCCGACCCTGTCGGCGTCCACGATGCCCGTTTCCACCGCAGCCTGTACGGCCGGCACAACGGCCCAAACGGCGGACATCCCCGGATCGTTGATCTTGTACACGATGTCGGGGGTGAGCACTGCGTACCCCCTGCTGGTGTAGACGCTGATGTTGAAGGCACGCGTCTCGTTGGGCACTACGTACCGGTTCATGTTCTGCGACAGCTTTTCGTAGATGTACACCATCGTCGGGTACTTCTCCCCTTCCTGGTACCCGGCCGGCAGGTAAAGCGCGGCCTGTAGGGAGTCGCCCATGTCAGTGACGAAATCCACCAGACGCGTCCCGGCAGACCACGCGTAATCAGTCTGTTGGGGGTTGGCGTTCGTCAGACGTACGGGATCATCGAACGAGTCTTCGGCCGCCCATACGTCAGGAAACTCCGTGAAGCTCTCCCGAGTGTAAACGAAAGTCTCGGTATTCTCGGCTCTGCGAACGGTGTGTTGAACGTCATCCCAGAGCAGCGTCTCGACCTCTCTCCCGTTCGAAGTCAGCTTGGCCAGGCCGGTCTCCTTCGTTCGCTCGCCGTACATCTCCAGGTACACGGGCTCGGAAAGATCAATGCCGTCCTGGTCGGGATCGTAGCGCAGCGGCCTGCGGTAGCGGATACCCTCCTCGCGGCCTGTCTTGGTCAGGTTGCTGTAGTCGTCGCCGTCCGCGTCGACCTTCCACACATCCCACGCATCGGTGAGGAGTACGCTCTCCGAGTCAGACGCCCAGCCCACTGGGCCGATGGGCGGGTCCTCGACATTGTGGTCGTCCGCGACGTTGATGAAGCTCACCGGAACCGAAGCTGAGATGTTCGTGTGAGAGCCGTTTTCGAAGTCGTAGACATGGTAGTCACCCTCGTCGTAGTACAGCACATTTGTGCCGTCCGGAGAGAGAGAGAGACCCCAACGGAAGGCCGGGATAATGCTATGCGCCTCGCCACTTTTCACATCGATGGCATACACGTCCTGCCGCCGACCCCCGTCGATCCCGTCCCGGAGTTGGTACGAGGTATCGTCATAGCCGACGGCGTACCGCTGGTTAGCGGCAAGCGTCACGTTGCGCATAGTCTCCGTGGCCAGTCGCACGAAGCGACCATCGGACACGTGATAAGCCGCGAGAAAATTGAAGCGCTCGTCTGCCCGTTCCTGCACTTGCTGGCGCGACTGTAGCTGAGAATCGTCTCCATGCCAGAGAACCAGGCTGGGCAAGTCGTCCTCATCCAGGTCCGGCGCTGGCTGCTGCATCGCCCCCGGCGTACCCGCCACGGGTTTTACGTCGGGACGTTCGCCCTCGTTCGGGCTGTCGTCGTGCTCCACGATTCCGAAGAAGAGAGCGGAGCGGTCATCGGACCACTGGGGTGATCGTTCGGGCGTGATTCGCATGCCTTCCGGGAAATCACCCAACTCCGCGGCGTCCACGACAGTGGCCGTCACGTCACCCTCGAATCGTGTGAACCCCACAGCCACGTAGGTGGTGTCGTCTGCCTCACTGATGTGGCCGCGCAGCACGGAGAGAGCCGGCTGTTGACCGTCCTCAGCCGCCCACGACAGCTGGGAATAAAGCGCGCGTTCACTATCGATGCGCTTGCTTGCGTTCGTGCGAAGGTCCAGGACCGTGATTCCGTTCACCACCCGGTCCGGTGCTTGTGTGGCATACGCCAGCAACTCCCCACTTTCGTTGATGTCGTAGTCGCTGACACTCCCAATCGGAGACGGCACGCCGGTCTCTAGATCCAGCAGCAGGAGGCCCGAGCCGGTATCCTTGGGTGCCTCGTCCGCGGCGACCCTGCGCATCACCAGCCACCTGGGGGCGTCGCTCGCGAACTCGAATCCGCTTACACCCTCGTACTTGTCCTCTTCCCACGTATCCAGATTCACGATGGTGACGCTGTTGTGGAGCGTCTCCTTCGCCTCATTGGCGTCGTCTGCCTCCTGTTTCGTGGGAAACGTCGTGAAGGCCAGCCAGTGTCCGTCCGCCGAAAGCTGGATCGGTCCGGTGGTCGCAAACGCGAACGTGCCACCGCCGCCACTCGGTTCGCCAATGGGAAAGCGGTGCTCAGCACCACCATTCGTGCGCCGCACGACCACCTCCGCATCCCCCTCGGCCGGCGTGACTTGATAGGCGAACCATCGCCCGTCCGGTGTGAACTGACCCGAGCGAATACTCTTCCAGTGGTTGAGGTCGGTGGGGTCCAGCGATGCCATCCCGGAGGTGTTCTGAGCCGCCACCGGCAGGGCTGCCAATGAAAGGGCGAGCGCTATTGTGGTGACCGCCGTAGCGTGAATAGCGCGGGGCATCGACGTCCGTCCGCAGAGAGGTGACGGGTGACGGAAAGTCATGGTTTCAAACCTCGGATTTGGTCATTGGACTGCGCTCACGATAGGGCGCGCAGTCTGCAACGTAGCTTGCTTCGGTCAGGATTGCTCACGGTATCAGTCGTCGCGCACCTTCAAGCCGCCGGGTCCTAAGAGGGCTTGAAGTCGGTCTAGATAAAGATCGACAGAGTGATTGGAAATGAGTCTTTTGTATCCGAAAGCGAATCGGATGAGCTTGTTTGGCGGTGAATATTTCGGTCCCGGAGTCCGATAGAGACTCAGTTGGGAGCCGACGTGGGGGCATAAGATTGTCGGCCGAAACTCGAGATCCGTTCGCGACAGGATCAGCGGCAGGATGGCCACCGGATCCCGTCGCTTGACGGCGTTGGTGCATGGCTCCCGGATTTAGATTCAAGGTGACGCGAAGTCCTCGCCACCCGGGGCCGCCACCAATGAAGTACCCGAAACCCAGCCAGTACAAGTATGCGAAGCCGGACCTTGGATGGGCAGCGAATTGAGGTAGAACTCGCGAGCACGATCCTCAACACGATGACCCACCTCGGTCTGCCCGACAGCTATCGAGTGGCGTGTGTTCCGCTCGGGGGACGGGGGATCTGTTCGCGATCCCGAGCCATGCAACAACGCCCCCATCCGGAGAGTGTCCGGAAGGACCCGCTATTCCGGCCGGAATAGATCGGCTCGGGACACACTAGAGACACAGCGGCCCGGAACACGAAGCGCCCCAGAGCTGAAAAGCTCCGGGGCGCTTCATCTTCCTTCACTGGGGCGGGAGGGTTTGAACCTCCAACCTCCTGATTAACAGTCAGGCGCTCTGCCAGTTGAGCTACACCCCATCAACTTCCGGCCTCTTTGGGAGACCCCAACAAAAACGGCCGCGATCCGTTCTCAGGGATCGCGGCCGTCTCGTTTGCTGTCTGACTCAGCTACACGAGCATCTCGCCGCGTTCCCGATTGGGATTGCGATTCCGATTCAAATTCGAGGTGCTGAGCAGAAGCATCATGTGACCACTCTGGCCTCTCTTAGGGTCGGCGTCAACAAGAGCTTACTGAAGCGCCTTAAGCGCTGCGACTGTGGACCGAACATGCTCCGCACTGTTCTCGAGCGCGGCCTTCTCTTCGTCGCGCAACTCCACTTCGATAATGCGCTGCAGACCACCCTCTCCGAGCTGGCACGGTACGCCGAGATACATATCGCTCATGCCGTACTCACCCTGCAGCCACGCGGCGCACGGAAGGATCCGCTTCTTGTCCTTCACGATCGCCTCAGCCATCTGAACAGCTGCAGCTGCCGGCGCGTAGTACGCGCTTCCGGTCTTCAGGTATGCGACAATCTCACCGCCACCCTTCCGCGTTCGCTCAACGAGGGCATCGATGCGCTCCTGTGACATCAACTGCGACACCGGAATACCGCTCACCGAGGTGTAGCTGGCGAGGGGGACCATCGTGTCACCGTGACCGCCGAGAACGAGCGCCTGGATGTCTTCAATCGAGACATCCAGCTCAAGCGCGATGAACGAGCGGTAACGAGCCGTGTCGAGCACACCCGCCATTCCAATCACACGCTCACGCGGGAAGCCAGTCGTTTCGAGAGCAACCTGAGCCATGACGTCGAGTGGGTTCGTGACCATGATCACGATCGACTCGGGTGCGACTCGCTTGATCTCTTCACAAACCGATTTGATTACGCCGGCGTTGATCTTGAGGAGATCGTCGCGACTCATCCCAGGCTTACGCGCCACACCAGCTGTGATGATGAAGATTTCAGAGTCTGCGCACTTCTCGTAGTCGTTCACACCATACACGCGGCTGTCGCAGCCCTCGATGGGAGCACTCTCCCACTGATCCAGTCCCTTGCCCTGCGGAATACCATCCGCGATGTCGACGAGGATGACCTCTTTGGCGAGTTCCTTCTGAGCCAAAAGCTGTGAGCAGGTGGCGCCGACGTGCCCTGCGCCAACTACGGTGATCTTCTTCACGCTCATAACAAAAATCCGCTCCGCGGCAGGATAATCTTGGAGATATCTGGGGCCATGACACGACCCCTATGAGGAGTGTAAACGACCTGCTGTCGGAGGTCTACCCGCCGGTCTGGGACAGGGCGACCAGCCCACCCGATCCGGAATCACTCCCCTGGATCAGGTAGTGTCTTTCGGGCTTGATACGCAGGGTTTCCTCGATGAGGGGCACCAAGTCTTCCCCGGCCCGGAGAGCGTCACGGAGATTGGTCTGCAGCTCCCCGAAGAGGCAAGGACGAAGCTCCCCTGAGGCCGTCAAACGCATGCGGTTGCAGCGGTCACAGTAGTTGTGACTCATGGGCGTAATCACACCAACGGTGCCGCGGGCGTTGGGGAACTGGTAGTACGTCGCGGGACCGTTGCCGAACGGCCCGTCGACCGGTTCGATCTCTTCGATGGCCCGTACCCGTTTCAAGGCATCGGCGCACGAGAAGTAATTGTTGGTGCTCAGATCTAGATTCGATCCTGTCGGCATGAGCTCGATGAATCGCACGTGCCAAGGCCGATCACGAGTGATGCGGGCGAAGTCTTCGATCTCATCGTCGTTCTGCCCACGAATGAGCACGACATTGATCTTGAGGGGATCGAATCCGACAGCCTCCGCTGCGTCGAGGCCTTCCATAATCTTCGGGAACGAACCCGGCCTGCGCGAGATCTCGTCAACCCGATCCTGTCTCAGCGAATCGAGAGAGATGTTGAGCCGAGTGACTCCTGCGGAACGCAGCGCCTCGGCCTGGTCCGCGAGCAACACGGCGTTCGTCGACAACGAGAGATCGTCGATCCCCGGGACGGCAGCGATCATCTTTACGAGGTCGGGCAGATCTCGTCGAATGAGTGGCTCGCCCCCTGTGATTCGCACACGACGAAGTCCCATACCCGCCATGGTGCGGACGATCTTCTCAATCTCTTCATAGCTGAGCAGATCCTCCCGCTTGAGCCAATCCAATCCTTCGAGAGGCATACAGTAGACGCAGCGCAGATTGCACTTGTCGGTGACCGATACCCTCAGGTATTCGACAGTTCTTCCGAACTGGTCCTTCATGAGATGCCTTGGGACGCGGTTCCTGGAGGCACGGTGCCTGCAACCCATTCTGAGCCACCGTCCGTGTAGTGTTCCTTCTTCCACACCGGGAGACGCTTTTTGATCTCCTCGATCACATATCGGGACGCATCGTAGGCCTCCGCTCGATGAGGCGTCGATACCGCGATTGCCACACTCACGTCCCCGATCGAAAGCTCGCCAAAGCGGTGCACTACAGCGATCCGATCCGAGCCCGTTCGGTCAGCAGCCTCCTGTGCGATTCCGAGAAGTACCGGCGTCGCCATCTCCTCATACGCATCGTAACGCATACCCGAAACCGGCCGTCCATCGGCATGGTCCCGGACAACCCCTAGGAATAACAGAGTCGCTCCATCTTGATCGGAACCGATTCGGGTGAGGACCTCATTCGTGTCGATCAGGTCCGTGCATACCGAAGCGAATACCATCAGCCGCCCGCGACCGGTGGGATGAACGCGACCTCATCACCCGCCGCGAGTTCTTCATCGAGAAACGCGTAGGTGTGGTTCACTGCGACCGCTGGGCTCTCAGGGAGAATATCGAACGGAGCACCGCGCCCCCTCAACTCCGCCACAAGGTCCGCCACGGTGGCACCAGCCAAAAGGTCGACCTCAAGCTCAGCGATCCCGAGTCGATCTCGATACGCAGCAAAAAACAACGTGCGGACAGGAAGGGTCATGACCGTTGGGGAATGTGCTTCAGGACGGGGTGAGCTTGAGAGACCCCATCCGTTAGGTCAACGTTCCGAAACATCGTCGCCGAGCTGGTGGCGTCCTGGCGTCCCGTTGCCGCCAGGGTTCCCCCGACCGCCGCGCAACCTTCGGATCCGCTCACCTAGTTCTTCCCGTAACACATGGATCTGGAGCACCTGGAGGGGAGTCAGCACCTCAAGCATCCGATCTTGTTCCTGCACGAACAGCTCGGCGTCCTGCCTTCTCAGATCCACCAATCGCGCCAACAACTCAGACGCCTCGGCGTCGTTCGTGGGCGCCTCCAAGGCGAGCGCTTCGACCTTCAGTCGAACCGCCTGCTCAACACGGGCGAGCCTACGGCGCAGGGGCATGAACTCCTCGGCAATTTCGCCGAGACTCGCATGCTCCTCCTCGGTGAGCCCAAGCCGGCGTTTTATCATCTCACCCATCTGGGCCCGAACCCGACGCTCGAGCTGTGCGCGTTCCCCACTTTGTCGCTCACTCTGGTCCTGACCCCGGCGCCCCATCGGAGGCCCACGCTGGGCTTCGAGCGGAGTAGCAACAAGCACGCAAAACACCGTGGTGGCGAACACCATCAACCGTCGAATCATGCCGCTCCTCCCGCGCTTCCCACGCTCAATTCTTCAAGCAACTGTGCGAGAGCTTCGTCCGTCAATTCCTCGAGTGACGGCGCACCCGCAACGAGACCATCGTCGGCCAACCAGAGCCCCTGCTCTTCCATTTCGTATGCATACTCCGGCACAATCGGATCCGTGAAGGAAGGATCGTCTCCCGCGAAGCCGATACCGAGTGCCAACGCAGCCACGGCTGCCGCGGTGAGTCCCCACCACGGTCGGCGGACGGAGCGCTTGTCGTAACGGACTGCATCCTGAATCCTGCCCGATAGGCCGGCCGGCGGCACAGGGCGCGTCGCGAACAACACCCCGGCGAGACCCAACTCCGCCTCGCACGCAGTACACGTACTCACGTGAAGCTCGAGCCCCGTGACCTCTTCGGGCGTGAGCTGTTCGCTCATGTGTAACGGGATTTGCTCCCGCACGATTTCACACTCGGGTACGCTCATTCCATCAACTCCCTCAGCCGCCGGATACCATGAAAGTAGTTCACTCGTGCGGCTCCTTCGCTGGATCCGATGATCTCACCGATCTCTCTAAAACTCAAACCTTCCTCTATTCGTAACGAAACGGAGAGTTTTTGCTTCTCCGGTAGTTCTTCCAACAGGCTTCGGGCACGCGCCGCCTCTTGGGCGAGCACGACTTGCTCGTCGAGCCCCTTCTCGTCCGTAGGGACGGGACCGACATCGTCCAGATTCGATTCCTTTCGTCGACCTCGCTTACGAAACGCACCTCGCGCTTCGTTCGCGGTAATCGTGAGAATCCAAGTCCGAAAGGCGGCGTCGCCCCGGAATCCGGGGAGCGCACGGAACGCCTTGATGAAGGCATCCTGAACCACGTCCTGTGCGGCATCGTCGTCTCTAAGCATCGAGACTGCCACCCTGAACGCAGCTGGGTGATGTCGCTCCACCAACTTGCCGAGCGCGGCTTCGTCACCCGCTCGAGCTCGTTCGACCAGTTCCTCATCGGAAGGTCCGTCATCCATCGGTTCGAGTTCGCTCACTGAACGTCAGATGCACACAAGGCGAGAAACGTTAAACGGAGCCGAACGGCTCCATTCGCTAGAGGTCGTCGAGCTTGGCGACGCGAGCGCGCAGATGCTTCGATGGCTTGAACACAGGGACGGAACGGGAGGGGACCTCGACCGGGTCGCCCGTGCGCGGATTCCGCGCGACTCTCGTCTTCCGTTTGCGAACCTTGAAGGTCCCGAAACCCCGGATCTCGATATTCTCGCCTTTCGTCATCGCCAGCTTCACGGCGTTTAGAAATCCGTCTACGACGAGCGCGCAGTCCTTCTTGGTGACACCCGGACCGATGGCTTCGGCCACCTGCTCGACCAAGTCTGCCTTCGTCATACTTCCTCCAAAGGAGCTTCCTCAGGTGGCCGTGGATCCGCCGTTCTAGGCTGGGGAGGAGGCAGGGTAACGAGCCCCCTTTGAGGCCGCAAGGTTGTCAGAGTCGTTGTGGGAGACAGACTTAACCGGTCGGCGATTCGGCGCGTACAACACGCCTCTCTTCCATGAGCGCCAAGAAACTATCGAAGAGATAACGACTGTCGTGCGGGCCGGGCGCGGCCTCCGGATGGTACTGCACCGAGAGGACTGGCAGCGCGCGGTGTTCTACGCCTTCGACCGTGCCGTCGTACAGGTTCACGTGCGTGAGTCTCAGGTCGGGGGCACCGGGGATTTCGCCGTCCTCCCCTACCTCGACCGCGAAGCCGTGGTTTTGTGACGTGATCTCGACCATGCCGCGGTCGAGACTGCGCACCGGGTGGTTCCCACCATGGTGCCCGAAGGGCAGCTTGAACGTGTTTGCACCAAAGGCGCGACAGATGAGCTGATGCCCCAGGCAGATGCCGAACACCGGGACGTCGGCATTCGCCAAGCCGAGGATCGCCGCCTCAGCCTTTGCAACTGCGGCCGGGTCGCCGGGTCCGTTCGAGACAAACATTCCGTCGGGCGGATCAGCAAGGATCTCTTCCGCAGGCGTGTCCGCAGGGATCACCGTAACGCGGCAGCCCCGCTCGGCGAGGAGCTTGGGCGAGTGGGCCTTCACTCCGAAATCGTACGCCAGCACATGGAAGCGTTCCTCGCCCACAGCCGGCACCTCGTACGCGACATCCGTGGAGACACCGCAAGCCAAATCGAGTCCCTCCATGAGCGGATGCTCGTGGACCTTTTCGAGCACTTCGGCTTCCGGCATCCCCGCTGGAGCGATCGCCCCACGCATGGCGCCCTTGGAACGGATGTGCCGCGTGAGCGCGCGCGTGTCCAAGTCCGAGATCCCCGTGATTCCGTTCTCTCGGAGATAGGCTTCGAAGCCGATATCGGAGCGCCAATTGGAGTCGAATCGGGAAGCCTCGCGGACGATGAAGCCCGCCACCCGCGGCGTCGGGGATTCACAGTCCTCAGAGTTCGCACCGTAGTTGCCGATGAGCGGGTACGTCATCGTCACCAGCTGGCCCGTGTAGGACGGATCGGTGAGCACCTCTTGGTACCCGGTCATGCACGTATTGAACACGACCTCACCGAGCGCGACTTCATGAGCGCCGAAGAAGTCACCGTCGAAGCGACGTCCGTCTTCAAGCAGTAGGTAGGCCGTTCTGTCCAGGGGTGCCTCTCCGGTGTGATCCGGCGGGATTAATTCGTCTGGAAGCTACCCATGCGGGTGCGGGGGTCAAGCGTTTGATTCGGCGGTCTCCCAACACGATGTTGGCTGGGTTAGCTTGAGCCGCTAACGAGTCCTTAGGAGCCCCGAATGAGCCCCGTCCCCGTCTACATCCATGCGGACGAATCCTGCCTCGGTAACCAGAACCTGAAGACCGCCAAACCGGGCGGTGCTGGCGGGATGGTCGAGGTCTTCAAGGACGGCGTGTGGGAACGACGTGACTACTGGCTTTCCGAGCCCGACACGACGAACAACCGGATGGCCCTTAGGAGCGCGATCGACTCGCTCCGGATGCTCAAAAAGAGGTGCATCGTTCACTTCGTGTCAGACAGCCAGTATCTGGTGAAAGGCATGATGGAGTGGATGCCCGGCTGGAAGGCCCGTGGATGGAAAAGAAAGGCCGGCCCCATCGAGAACCTCGATCTGTGGAAAATCCTAGACCAGGCGATTCAGCATCACGACGTCCGCGCCCGCTGGGTACGAGGCCACGACGGACACCCTGAGAACGAATACGTGGATTTCCTGGCTACCACCGCCGCGAAGGATCAGTCCGATTCCGGTGGATTGGTCGCATCCGGCTTTCAAGAATGGCTCGACGGCCGGCGCGAAAAGAAAGGCCTCTTCATGGAGTACATGGAGTTTCAGGCTCCGGCGGATCGGTACCCGGTGGGCTAGCCCGCGGTACCCGAGGTCCCGGTGCGTGACACGAGCGTCAATGTTGTTGGCTAGGCCACAATAGCCTCTCGTTCGAACACGCCACAGAACGCCTCTACGAGTGCTTCCGAGGCCTCATCCATCGGCACTGAACGCCCCAACTCACGCTCCAGCGAGGTTACCTCACGATCCGCGATCCCACAGGGCACGATGGTCTGGAAGTAGTCCAAGTCCGTCGAGACGTTGAGCGCCACACCGTGGGACGTGATCCATCCTGAAGACACACGCACACCGATCGCAGCGAGTTTGCCGACGTCGGTCCACACACCGGTCAGACCTTCACTTCGCAGGGCGTCGATAGTGAACGCACCCGCTACACGGATCAGCATCGACTCCAGGTCGCGCAGGTAGCGATGAAGGTCCTTCCGGTCTGGCTTGAGGTCCAAAACGGGATACGCCACGAGCTGGCCAGGCCCGTGATAGGTCACATCTCCACCCCTGCCCGTCTCGAACAGCTCGATTCCCCGCGCCGCGCGCTCGTCAGCATCCGCCAGGACGTGCTCATGTCGTGACCCAGAGCCGAGCGTGATGACGTGTGGATGCTCGAGAAGAAGAAGCGTATCTGGGATATCGCCCGCTCGACGGGCGACCACCAATTCAGCTTGGAGGTCGAGCCCGTCCGCATAGGACACGACACCGAGGCGCCTAACGTCGAGCGGCCTCACCTTCCCGAGATCACGCGTCCTCTGGGAAATCCTCGAGCATCACCTTCAACGCTGCCAGGAAGCGGGCAGCGTCGGCGCCGTCCACGATTCGGTGATCGTAACCCAGCGAGAAAAGCGACCGCTTACGAATCGCCATCACATCGGCGCCCGTCTCTGGATCGGTCACAACGACGACCTTCTTTTCGATCGCACCTGTGCCCAGAATCGCGGAGGTGCCCTTAGGAATCACCGGCAATCCAACCAGGGTGCCTAGGACACCTGGGTTGGTAATCGTGAAGGTGGCCCCCTGGATTTCATCAGGCATGAGCTTCTTGTCACGTGCACGCGTTGCCACGTCCACGATCTTGTTGCCGACTCCGATGAGTCCAAGGTGGTCCGCGTCGTGGACAACCGGAACGATCAGGCCGGGATTCAAGTCGACGGCCATGCCGAGGTTCACGTTGCCCCGGAAGATCACGTTGTTTCCGGACACAGCCGAGTTGACCATCGGGAATTCGCGCAGGACACGAGAAACAGCCCAAGCCACGAATGCAGTGTAGCTGACTCTTGCACCCTGAGCTGCCCAGCGTGCCTTGTTGGCAGCCCTGATGCGATCGATCGAAGAGAAGTCGATCTCGATGAACGAATGCACATGCGGGGTCACCCGCTTGGCGAGAACCATGTGCTCTGCCGTGAGGCGGCGCATGCGGTCCATGCCTTCGACCCGGTCCGCCGCGCGCACTGGGTACTCCGGGTGCTTTACCTCCCCGTAGAACTGCTTCCACAGGTCAGACGGCGCAGCCGAGGGAGCCACGGGTGCGGCTGGCGCCGCAGGCGCAGGAGCCGCGGGAACCGCAGGAGGCGCGGAAGCCCCTGACTCGATGAAGTCCAGAATATCTTGCTTGGTCACGCGGCCCGCGTGGCCTGACCCAGACACACTCACGATGTCGATCCCATGCTCTTCGGCGATCTTCCGCACGACGGGAGTGGATCGAGTCCTGAGGCGCTCTTCAGCGCTCTGATCGCCACCGCTTGCCGCAGGGGTCTCGACCACAGGAGCTGCTACTGGAGGCGCAGTCCGTGCTGCAGGTGCTTCGGCCGCGGGGGCCTCCGCAGCAGCAGCCGCAGGTGCGGCGACGGCCGCGCCAGCCTCGGTCTCGATGTAGGCGACGATCGTGCCGACTTCGACGGTCTCGCCTTCCGGGACAACAATCTCAACGAGGGTGCCGGACGAAGGCGCCGGGATCTCTGCATCAACCTTGTCGGTCGAGATCTCCAAGATCGGCTCGTCACGTTCGACGGCGTCGCCGACTTGTTTCATCCACTGAGAAACTGTGCCCTCGGCAATGGACTCGCCCATCTGGGGCATCGGAACTTCAATACGAGCCACGCTCGGTCACTCCACTTTGATCGTTATCTGCTATGTGCCAGTTCTCATGGCGCAACGGGAAACCTCGCGGCAGCCCTAGTAGCCAGCAAGATAACGGGCTGCCTTGAGAACATCGTCGGTCTGGGGCAAGAAGTAGTCTTCCAGCGAGCCCGAATACGGTACAGGAGCATCGATCGCGGTCACCCTTAGCATGGGCCCGTCCAACCATTCGAACGCCTGCTCGCTGACGCGCATCGCGATCTCACCCGCGATCCCACCGGTGCGCGTGTCCTCGTGTACAACGAGGAGCTTACCTGTGCGCTTCACGGAGTCGATAATCGCCTCTTCGTCCATCGGGAGGAGCGTCCGCAGGTCGATGACCTCTACGCTGACCCCTTCATCCGAAAGAGTCTCGGCGGCTTCGACTGATTTGTGGACCATCGCTCCGTAGGTCACGATCGTTAGATCCTTCCCCTCACGGACGGTACGCGCCTTCCCCAGCGGCACAACGTAGTCTTCATCAGGGAGCACTTCCCGCAGCGCGGGGGCCCGGTAGAGACCCTTATGCTCCTCGAAGAGGACCGGATTGTCGTCGCGTATCGCGGACTTGATGAGTCCCTTCGCGTCATACGCCGTACTGGGGTACACGATCTTGAGACCCGGCGTATGAAAGAACGCCATTTCCACATTCTGCGAATGGAACGGGCCGCCACGATTCCCGCCGCCGACCGGCCCCCGGATCACGAGTGGCATCGGCCCCGCTCCTCGGTAAAGCGATGTCGCGATGTAATTGGTGATCACGTCGTAGGCCGGCGAGATGAAATCCATGAACTGGATCTCCACCACGGGCCTCAGACCCATGTGCGCTGCGCCCGCAGCTGCTCCCGTAAAGCCACCCTCGGCAATCGGCGTATCAATCACACGTTGTTCACCAAAATGATCCAGGAAGCCACGGGTCACCTTGAAGGCCCCCCCATACGCCCCGATGTCCTCACCCATGAGAAACACTTGGTCGTCCCGCACCATCTCCTCGAAGATCCCCTCGCTCAGGGCCTCGAGCATCGTCACAGGCTCACGTCGTCGGGTCTTCAGCAAGTGCTCGGGTACAGACTGGTCCATGCGGCTCCTCAAGCGAGCCTGGAGTCGGAGCTCGCGCTCCGAGTCCAGGGGTGTGGGGTCACAACATCCGTATAGACATCATCGACGGCGTCGGGTCCTTCCGGAAGGGGCTCGCCGATCGCCTGCTCAGCTGCTGCCTGACAGGCCGCTTCAACCTCGACGCGAATCGCGTCGAGCTCGTCTGCGGCAGCCCAACCGTTCTCGAGTATGCGTGCCTGGAAGCAATCGATCGGGTCCTTCTTCGCCCACTCAGAAATCAAAGCCGGGTCCACATACTCTTGGCTATCGTGCTGCGCGTGCCCCAAGCGACGGAAGTACCGGAGTTCCACCATCTGCGTGCCCTCTCCGGCTCGCGCGCGCTCGGCGGACCGAGAGACAGCTTCATACACTGCGATGACATCGGTCCCGTCGACTGATTCGGCCCCGATTCCGTACCCAGGAGCCTTTTCGACGAAGCTCTCAACCCGGGTGTTCGTCGAGGTTGGAGAGGAGAACGCAAACTGGTTCGCCTCGACCATGAGAATCAGAGGACACCGCTGAACCGCTGCGAAGTTCAATCCCTCATGCCAGGCCCCGGTTGAGGAAGCACCGTCGCCGTAGAAGACCATTCCGACGCGTTGTTCCCCCCGTAGCTTGAACGAGAGCGTGATTCCGGCCATGACCTCGAGCATCGTGCCGAGGGGAGACACGGGGCCCACGAAGCCCTTCGCATAGTCGACCCAGTGTACGTTCGCCTCGCGCCCCTTGGTCGGGCTCGTGGCGCGTGCCATGTATTGCCGGAAAAAATCAACGAGTTCACCACCGAACAGGAAGAGCGCACCGGCGGCTCGAACTGTTTGCGCTAGAAAGTCGCCTGTCCCGTCGTCCCGTCGCGACAGGGCGTATGCCGCACCAACAGATCCGGCTTCCTGACCAAGCGAACGGTAAAGTCCGCCAGTCACGTGGCCCTGCTTCTGCAGGATTTCAAGGCGTTCTTCTGCGGCGCGCGTGAGTCTTAGGGCGCGATACAGAGCGAGCAGACCATTTCGGTCGAGCCCGACGGGGAAGGATTCAGACACGGCTCACGGGGTCGAAGAGTTCGTCCGGGCCGGGCGGCCGTTAGTTGCCGGCGTTTCCGGGATCTGTAGCGGCTGGATCACCCACAGGCTGGTCACCGAGTCCGGGAAGGACAGGAGCCGGAGCGGATGCAGGAGCTGTCACCTGAATGACAGACGTCGGCGCCTGGGCGCGAGACGACATGATCGACAGCACGAGTGCGAGCACCATAAAGATCGTCCCCGCGATCCAGGTGGAACGCGTAAGCACCGTGGCAGCCTGGCGACCACCGAGGACACCCTCGGTCATCCCGGCACCACCACCACCACCGCCTACAGCTGCGAGGCCTCCGCCTTTACCCGACTGGAGCAGGATCACGACCGTCATGAAGATGCCGTCCAGAACGAGGGCGGCGAGCAAGAATCCGTACATCTGACTGAATTTTCCCGTCAAAGTGAGACGCTAAACGTCGATGAGCCTTCCTAGAGTGTCAACGGGGCTTATCCAGCGCCCGCAGCAGCGATTCCCGTGAACGACATGGCATCCAAGCTGGCACCCCCGACGAGAACCCCATCGACCTCAGCGGCCGCCAACAGATCTGCAGCATTGGCGGCGTTAACAGAGCCTCCGTAGAGCAGCGGAGTGCGCAGAGCCGCAGCGATGCCAATGGTGCTTTCCAGTTCCGCCCGCAGTGTCGCATGAGCCGCTGCGGCGTCTTCCGGGGTCGCCGTTTCGCCAGTACCGATCGCCCACACGGGCTCATACGCGACCAGAAAGCGCCCTTCACCTCCCTTGAGCGCCTGCACTGCGGCAGCTAGCTGCCGCAGAATCACCTCATCTACCCGCCCGGCTCTGCGCTCTTCAAGCGTCTCTCCTACGCAGATGACCGGAATCAATCCATCGCGCCTCGCGGCAACCACCTTAAGCGCGACCTGAGCGTCGGTCTCACCGAACACGTGTCTCCGCTCGGAATGGCCGATGAGTGCGAAGCTCGCGCCGGCCTCAACCGCGATCTGTCCCGATGTCTCCCCCGTAAACGCGCCCTGTTCCTCCCAGTGCATGTTCTGGATGCCCAGTTGGATCCTCGGGTCGCGGGCCCCGCACGCTGCGGCAACAGCCAAGGAGGCCACCGGCGGGAAGATGATGAATTCGTTGTGGGCCACGACCTCGGTCAAGTCGAGGGCGGTAAAGAAAGCCTCGGTCTCCCGCGGCGTCATGTGCATTTTCCAATTTCCAGCGATTACGGCCATTCGACATCGTCCTTGTCATTCAGCGATTCTACGCCCGGCAGCGCGCGCCCAGCCAACAACTCCAAAGACGCACCACCGCCGGTCGAAACGTGGGTGAGACGATGGGCCACTCCTGCTTCTTCCGCAGCGGCGGCAGAGTCCCCTCCTCCAGTGATACCTATCGCACCCCGGTCGCACACGTCTGCCAAGGCCTTCGCTACCTGGATCGTGCCCCGCGCGAAGGCTGGGATCTCGAAGACCCCCATTGGGCCGTTCCAGACGACCGTCTGCGCACTCCCAATGAGTCCCGTGAACAACGCTACGGTCTCCGGACCAACATCAATGATGATGTCACCGTCCGCGACGGCGTCCAAGGTAACGACTCGAGTCGCGGCACCCTTTTCGATTCGATCTGTAACCACCGCATCTACCGGCAGCACCAACTTCTCTCCGGCTCGCTCAATGAGTTCCCGTGCCATGTCGATGCGGTCCGGCTCGACCAGCGACCCACCGGTATCGTGCCCAAGCGCTCGAAAGAACGTGTTGGCCATCGCGCCACCGATCAGAAGATGATCGACCTTCGGCAGAAGCGCCGACACAACGTCGATTTTACCTGAGATCTTTGCGCCTCCGAGAATGGCCACGAACGGCCGCTCCGGATTCCTGAGAGCCTCCCCGAGGAAGCGGAGTTCCTTGGCCATCAGTAACCCCGCGACGGCGATACCGCCCCTCGCCCGAACCTTGCTGGCGAGTCCGGCGGTCGAGGCGTGAGCACGATGCGCGGCACCGAACGCATCATTCACGAAGAGGTCGCCTAGTCCTGCCCATCTGGTGGCCAACTCTGCCTCATTCGCCGTGTCACCCGGGAAGAAGCGGGTGTTCTCAAGCAGAGCGACCTCTCCAGCTCTGAGCTCGTCCACAATCGATTCCCCGCCCTCGCCGATCGGATCAGACACGAAGTGAACCGGTGTTTTGAGCAGCTCCGACAACCGCTCCGAGACAACTGCAAGCGAGAACTCCGGGTTCGGGACTCCCTTGGGCCTTCCCAAGTGGGACAACACCACGATCCTGGCTCCCGCGTCACGAAGCAGCTGGAGCGTGGGGAGCGAGGCTTGGATACGCTGATCGTCCGCGATCGCCCCGGACTCCATGGGGACGTTGAGATCCGAGCGGACGAGCACGTTGCGCCCTGACAGTGCAGCAGGGTCGAGGTCGGTGATTGTCGTCTTCATCCGGCGAAGCTATCGAAGGAGAGCCCGCGGCGGTACGCCCCGAGCCCTCGTCGAAATCACTACGCGAACGTCGCTTCGTCTAAAGCTCTTCCCGTCGATCCAGATCACGTTCAGAGACCACGACGACACCGATTTAATGGACGTCAATGACAATCCTGAGCATGTGTCGGCCCGGCGAAACGTCGGTCAATGCTCCGGTCAAGAATTCGCGAATCGAACCCGCAGCGTCAGGACGGCGCTCCCACTTCTCACGGAACCCCTTCTCTTCTCCCGCGAGACGTATCGGACCCAGACTTCAGCCGAGTCGCTGCATCCATCCCCGAACGGAGTTCCTGACTTCCATTGAGTAGCCGTTGGATCCTCTCCTGCCTGATCACCCGTTCCTCCGCAGAGGGCACGTTCGGGACCAAATCCGGGATCCGGTCCAGTGAAACGTGCAACGAGCCGCGACGCTTGAGCGCCCGTAGGTGATCGGTGACCGCGCTTCGAGCGATCCTGAGGAGCCACGTCCTCGGTGAAGCTCGCTCTTCGTTATACCGGTCGAACGACGGCAACGCCTTCTTGAAAACCGAGGACGTTACGTCGTCAGGGGCCTCACGCGTGGCTACGCGGAATCGTACATACCGGAAGACCGCAGTTTGGTGCTCGCGAAACCACTCCGAAACATCCTGAGGGAACTTCCCGGGCGAGCCCGCCGGCGCGGTGCGGATCCCTGGGTCGGACACCTTTCGTTTGTGTTTGCATCACCATGGGATACGCGGACGTATCCATTCGCCTTACACCCCTAGTACGAACGAGGCGCGAATGTTTTGGCCTACCTACCTTCTCGGTGCCATCACGAAGGCCTCCGTCGACCTAGGCGTCAGCCGCTCCAGGAAGGCGGTCTCCGATGTACTTCACGAGGTCCACGACACGATTCGAATAACCCCATTCGTTGTCGTACCACGAGAGGATCTTCACCATGCGACCGTTCATCACAGACGTCGAAAGCGCGTCGACTGTGGAGCTGTGCGGATCGCCCGTGTAGTCGATGGAGACGAGGGGCTCGTGAGATACAGCGAGGATCCCCTTCAGCGGTCCGTCCGCAGCGGCCACCATGGCTGCATTGACCTCCTCAATTGTGGTGTCCTTCTCGACCTCTGCGACCAGGTCCACCAGCGAGACGTCCGGCGTCGGGACGCGGATGGACATCCCATCGATACGGCCGGCGACCTCAGGGAGAACGAGACCCGTCGCCTTTGCTGCTCCGGTCGTCGTCGGAATCATGGACATGCCGGCCGCGCGCGCGCGCCGAAGGTCAGAGTGCGGCAGATCCAGGATGCTCTGATCGTTCGTATACGCGTGGATGGTGGTCATCAAGCCATGCCGGAAGCCAAACACCTCACTTAGGACTTTGACCACGGGAGCGAGACAGTTCGTCGTGCAACTCGCGTTCGAGATCACATGGTGGTTCTCCGCGTCGTACACGTCTTGGTTCACGCCGAGCACGATGGTGACATCCTCGTTTTTCCCCGGAGCGGAGATGATGACCTTCTTCGCTCCCGCTTCCAGGTGTTTCGCAGCGCCATCGCGGTCACTGAAGAAGCCCGTCGCTTCAATGACAATGTCGACGCCGAGCTCGGCCCAGGGCAATGTGGCCGGATCCCGCTCGCTGAGGACCTTGATCTCGTCCCCGTCGACCACCATCCCACCGTCCGAGAGTTCGACCGTCCCTGGGTAGGACCCATGCACGGAATCGTACTTCAGGAGATGGGCCAGTGTCTTGGCATTCGTGAGATCGTTGACAGCGACGACATCGACGTCGGTACGACCAGACTGCTTGGCACTGCGAAGAACGTTCCGGCCGATCCTGCCGAACCCGTTGATAGCTACCCGGATTGCCATGGGGGGACTCCTGACATCTCGATTGGGGATAAGGTCGATATTAGGCGCAAAAGATAACATCTACCGCGAGGAGTGGAGCCCCGCCGGTAGTGCCCGGGCGAACGCGAGAGTCGTCACTGCGCGTGCGCCTGCAGCGGTGAGTTCGGACGCAGCGGCACTCGCCGTGGCACCGGTCGTGAGCACGTCATCGACAAGCAGCACATGGGCGCCCTGGACGGCTTCGCGTTCCGGGGGATGCACACTGAAGGCCCCCCGGACGTTCGCGTGGCGCTCCGACGGATGCAGCGAAGTCTGCGACCGTGCAGCGCTCGAGCGCTGCAACGCTTCAACGAGTGGCAATCGCTTGAGCTGCGCTACCTGCCCGGCTAACAGTCCAGCTTGGTTGTACCCTCTCGTTCGGGCCCGCGCTGAAGTGGTCGGCATTGGCGTCACAACAGTGGGCGCAGCGATTTCTGGAAGGGACACTCGCGCGAGAGCGTCTCCCATAGTCGGCGCGAGTTCCGCCCATCCCTCATACTTGAGAGAGTGCACAAGATCGGAGACGGGGCCGTGAAGCACATAGGCGTAGCGGGCGAAGGTCAGCGCTTCCGGCCACTGTTCGCATTCGCGGCAGTCGGATTGATCCGGCCGGCCGGTCGCGCGTGGAAAGTGGCACCGCGGGCATCGCGGCCACGATGCCCGTCTCAATCTGGATGCACATCGACCGCAAACCATGGGGGCTCGCCTCCCGCCAGGAATCCAGTCGCCACACGAGATACAACCAGCAGGGAGGAGCAGATCGATGAGATCACCTGCCCACTCCGCTGTCCTCACTCCAAGCGACTCCGCTCCATAGCTTCGCGCATGACGCTCAGGGGAGCATCACTGCCCCACCACCGTTCGAATGAGGCGGCCCCCTGCTGGACCAGCATCTCAGCCCCATCGACGGCGCGGATTCCATGCTCCTCTGCAGCACGGACGAAGGGTGTCTTTTTCTGCCCATACACGAGATCCATAGCACCGCCCACCCTCAAGAGCGGTCCGAAGTCCATAGGCGAGGCGTCTCCGGCAGCCAACCCAAGCCGGGTAGCGTTCACAACGAGGTCGAAACTCTCGCCACGCAACTTCTCGATAAGTGGTACCACGCGCGCCTTTTGGCCACCGATTCTCCGAGCGACCGCGCGCGCGCGGTCCGAAGTCCGATTGTAGATCAGGACCTCATCCGCCCCCTCCTCCAGCAATCCCATGAGGGCGGCACGAGCGGCGCCACCCGCTCCGAGCAACAACGCACGGATTCCCGTCGGAGATCCTTCGACAAAGACCTTCAGCGCTTCACGAAACCCGTCGACATCGGTGTTGTCACCATGGACCCGACCATCTTCCCCGCCCCAGAACGTGTTGCAGGCACCAGTCCGCCGTACCGCTGGGCTCGCGATATCTACAACAGCTGCAGCCTTTTCCTTGTGTGGCAAGGTGATATTGCCCCCACCCCCTGCGCGCGACAGACCCTTCATCAACCCAGTCAGGTCGTCGGCCGCACAGCGAACAGCGACGTAGACGCCGTCCATTCCGGCTTCCGCGAACGCTGCGTTCTGGATAATGGGAGACTTGGAATGCCCCACAGGATCACCCAGTAGGGTGAGGACTCGAGTCGACGCTGATACGCTCATTCAACCACCACTGGCTCGATGCGCTCGAATACGCGCTCAATGAGTTCTTCAAGAAACGAGAAGGTAAAGAGGTATTCGTCGTCGCTACCGCCGATCGGGTCCGGTACTGTCCCGCTCCCCGCAACACCGTCGGCTCCTGCCGCGAACGCGGTCAGTAGAGACGCATGCTCACCTGCTCCGAGCTGCGCGACGCGCATCAGGTGACCGGAAGACATCACGAGGACAAGGTCAGCCCAAGCTGCGACTTCATGCGTGAGTGGGGTCGCCTGATGTCCGCTGATATCGACGCCGTTCTTTTTGGCAGCCCGGACCGCACCACCGGATGCGATGTCTCCAGTATAGGCGGCCACACCAGCAGACCGGACCTCCACGTCCGTCCATCCTCGAGACGTAGCGGCCCGCTTTGCAATCGCCTCCGCCATGGGACTCCGACAGGTATTCCCGGTGCACACGAAGAGGAGGCGCAGGGCCTCCATTTTGTCAGCGGTGTTACTCATGGATCTCCGGAATCGCACAACGAAGACGACCCACCGGGACGGACCCCTCGCGTAACACAGTCGGGGGATGGGTGGTGCAATCAATGATGGTCGATGGAGCCGATTCGGGAAGAGTGCCTGCGTCCAGGACGATGACATCGGTCCGACCACAACGCCTCAGAAGCTCCATCACTTCGCTACCTGAGCGGGCTGGCGTGCTCCCGCCGATATTGGCGCTCGTCGAAGTAATCGGGCCACCCACCTCGGCAATCAGCCTAGCGACAGCGGCCTGAGGGCTCCTCCGCACTGCTACCGAAGAACCCGTCCCGTGCGCTCCCTCTGAGAAAAATCCTTGGGGATCACTCAAGACGAGCGTGACGGCGCCAGGCCAGAACACACTGGCGAGTTCCCGTGCCTCCTCCGTCCAATCGAGTTCTTGAACAGCCTCGGCGGACTCCACCAGCAAGATAAAGGGTTTTTCGTCCGTCCGGCCCTTGAGATCTCGCAGGTTCCGAATGCCCTGCTCCGACGGAAGTGAGCCAAGGCCGTACACCGTCTCCGTGGGATAAGCGACAACACCTCCCCGCTTCAGGTGCTCGCCTACAGCGGACAGATCAGCGTCAGGATCGACACGGAGGTCGATCCGTCGTAAGGCCTCAGCCACGAGCCGCACGAGCCGACAAAACCGCCTCGGCGATCCCGATATCGACTGGACGCGTGACTTTGAGATTGTCGGCACCTCCGTCGATCATCCGCACGGATCCGCCAATTCGCTCAACGAGCGACGAATCATCCGTTCCGCTGAATCGAGCCGCATAAGCCTTCCGTAACACCCCTGCGGGAAAAGCCTGCGGGGTCTGGGCATGCCACAGCACGGAGCGGTCCGGCGTGTCAGAGATGAACCCGTCCTGGCCAACACTCTTGATCGTGTCCACGGCTGGGTATCCGGCCACCGCCCCCACTCCGGTCCCAGCAACGTCGAGACATTGTGATACAACTTTGGACCGCACCAAGGGACGCGCCGCGTCATGCACCGCGATCACATCGAGATCGGCCGGGAGGGCCCCAATCGCCAACGAGACGGATTCGGTGCGACTCGCTCCACCAGCCACAACCCGGACACGTGGATCGATCTCGGTGAGCCATTTCGGCGGCGACTGGGCATCGTCGTGAGCCACTGCAACCACGATCGCCACGACCCTTGGGTCGGCCAGGAACGGCCGGAGGGCGTGCACGAGCACCGGCTCGCCGTTGATCTCGAGAAACGGCTTACGAACACCACCCATGCGTTCACCACGGCCGGCACCCGGAATCGCGACGCCGACCTTGAGGGATTCAACCGGCGTCACGGGCCGAAGCTCGGGCCGTCGTTTCCTCCTTCGGGCCCGCTCGACGAGTCTCGAGAGACCGAATCGAACCGAGTGTATGCCTTCTGGAAGAAGAGTTCGACCACTCCCGTCGGTCCGTTACGCTGCTTGCTGATGATCAACTCCGATTTCCCCTCAAGTTCTTCTCGTTGCTCCGCTGGAGCGTAGTACTCGGGGCGGAACAAGAACATGACGATATCGGCATCCTGCTCGATCGAACCGGACTCACGAAGGTCAGAGAGCATCGGCCGCTTGTCCGTGCGCTGCTCCGGACCACGACTCAACTGAGACAGCGCCACTACCGGAACATCGATTTCACGCGCAAGCGCTTTTAGTCCGCGGGAGATCTGAGACACCTCCTGGACACGACTCTCTGATTGGCCCGTTCCCGACATCAGCTGCATATAGTCGATCACGATCATGCCCAGCTCTTTGTTATCCGCACGGAGCTCGGACTGGAGCCTTCGCGCTTTCGCCCGGATTTCGAGCACGTTACAACCGGGCTGATCGTCGATCCAAATAGGGGCCGTGTTGAGGTGCCCCGCAGCCGCCGCGAGACGCTGGTGCTCCTCTTGAGACAGACGACCTCGCCGAAGTCTCTGGGCGTCGATCCGACCTTCAGCACACAGCAGTCGTTGAACGAGCTGCTCAGACGACATTTCGAGCGAGAAAATCGCGACAGGGATGGTGTGTGAGATGGCGGCGTTGGCCGCGACGTTCATAACCCAGGACGTCTTTCCCATAGAGGGACGCGCGGCAACGATGACCAGATCTCCCTTTTGGAGGCCAGTCGTCATGCGGTCTAGGTCGGCGAAACCGCTGGGTACGCCGGTGATGCCCGAGCCCGACTCTTGGAGCTTCTCGATGTGCTCGAAAGTCCGCCAGAGAATCTCCTTGATCCAGACGAAGCCGTCCCGCTTATGACTCTCGGCGACTTGGAAGATCTTCGCCTCCGCCATGTCGAGGATCTCGTCGACGCCCCGTTCGCCCTGGTCGTACACGTCCCGAATGATCTGGGTCGAGTGCTCAACAAGGCGACGAAGGAGTGCCTTGTCTCTGACGATCTTGGCGTGGTACTCGAGATTCGCGGCAGTCGGCACTGCGTCGACGAGGGCACCGAGATAGTCGAACCCTCCAGAGGCCTCCATCTCTCCGGTCTTCTTGAGTTCCTCGGAGACCGTAATGACGTCGATGACGTCACCACGCTCGAAGAGTCGGAGCATCGCCCTGTACAGACGACGATTCGCTTCACGGTAAAACATGCCCTCATTCAGAAACTCAAGAGCACGCGTTACGGCATCGCGATCGATGAGCATACCGCCGAGCACGGCCGTTTCTGCCTCCATTGAAAACGGAGGAGTACGGTCGAAGGGCGCGGGGCCGAGGTTGGGCGAGGCTTCCATCAGGGCGGGGTTGGGGCGCGAAGGGGAAGCAATCTAGCCGATACCCCGAGAGGCCGCACGGGGCGAATAAAGGTGCCTCAAGTGCTAGGAGCAAGCCCGCTTGTTAAGCGCTGCGGGAGCCGTCCATGACAGTGCGAAGCATCTGCAAATCGTCCCAAAAGGACCGCGTCCACTTGGGATTCCGGAGAAGCGCAGCGGGGTGATACGTGACCACCAACGGGACCCCTTCGTAGCTGTGAACCTCTCCACGGATCTTGCCGAGAGGGGTCTTCTCTTGCCCCGTCAGGAGCTGAGCTGAAAAAGTCCCGACCGCGAGCAACGCTTCCGGCTGCACCAGTTCGATCTGCTTTTTCAAGAACGGTGAACACGCCTCGATCTCGTCAGGCATCGGATTCCGATTCCCAGGAGGACGACACTTGAGAACGTTGGCGATATACACCGAGTCCTCTCGCGACAGATCGACGGTCGAGAGAAGCATGTCGAGGAATTTTCCGGCTGCGCCCACGAAGGGAACCCCGGTCTGGTCCTCGTTCGCTCCGGGGGCTTCCCCCACCACCATGAGACGGGCTGTCGGAGAGCCGTCCGAAAAGACCACCTGAGTACGGCTGTCGGAGAGCCTGCAGCGGGTGCAGGCCAGAGCCTGCCCCCTCACTTCCTCATAGTTGGGCGGGAGCATCGGAAGCCCTCCTACGCCTTCACTCGCAGTGGCGGCAGGAGCCGTTCGGGGCGGTGGCGACGCACCCGGGCGCCTCCTAGCGCGCCGCGCCGCGGCAGCGAGCTTCAAGGCTTCAGCTCGCGTCAGTCCATCCAAGTAGATCGAGTCGGAGCCCACCTCAACGCGCTGTCGAAGGAGGCGAGCCGCCTCTTCGAGCGGGGGCCGCTTCTCACTCAAGGTGCCTCGCTCAGACGAGCAGCGATGCGGTCCAACAACTCCTCAGCAACCGCTTCCTTTGACATCAGGGGCAGAGCCTCAGGAGCGGACTCGGTGGACAAGATCGTGACTCGATTTGTCGCTACCTCGAAGCCAGCCCCAGGATCGGTGGCGTCGTTAGCAACCAACAGATCCAAGTTCTTCGCCGAGAGTTTTTTCCGGGCGTTGGCAACCAGGTCATCGGTCTCAAGGGCGAAGCCGACTGAGAAGCTGCCCACTCTTCGCGACGCGCTTGAGTCGGCCGTGATATCCGGATTGGCCACGAGATCCACGCTCAGGTCACTACCGGTCTCGCTCCGCTTCATCTTCCGGTTCTTGGGATCAACGGGGCGGAAATCAGAGACTGCAGCTGCGAAAACATTGACGTCGCTACTTCCGATGAGTCCGTCGACGGCGTCGTGCATTTGGAGCGCCGATTCGACCGGCACGAAGTCCACCCCCACTGGGGGCTCCAACGAACTCGGCCCCGAAACGAGCGTGACCTGAGCACCTCGACGCCACGCCGCCTGTGCGATGGCATACCCCATACGTCCCGAGGAGCGATTCCCGAGGTAACGAACCGGGTCGATGGCCTCCCGGGTGGGGCCTGCGGTGATCAGCACTCTACGGCCGTCCAACGCCCCTGGACTCGTGAGCGCCCTGCCAATGTGCTCTTCGATCTGCCACGGCTCTAACATCCGCCCCGGACCCTCACCTTCGCCTACCGCCAGAGCTCCCTCAGCCGGCCCCACGATCTGGTACCCAATGTGATCCCGGAGATGGGCGATATTGGCCTGTACCTGGGGGTGGGCGAACATGCGGTCGTTCATGGCGGGAGCGATGACTACCGGTGCCCGGGTAGCGAGGAGCGTCGTACATATCAGGTCGTCCGCCCTGCCATGAGCCGCACGGGACAAAAAATCCGCGGTAGCCGGCGCAACACATACCACATCGGCATCCCGTCCCAACCTGAGATGCAAAGCGGCGCCTTCCGAAGAGAACATATCGGTCAGCGCCGTGCGCCCCGTGACACCCTCAAAGCTGAGCGGTGCCACAAATTTCTGGGCCGAAGACGTGAGGACGACGTCTACCGTCGCCCCAAGTCGCGTGAGGTCCCGCGCTACTTGAATAGACTTATACGCAGCGATCCCGCCGGTCACACCCAGAACGACGCGCCGATCCTGCCAGGGGCGTCGAGGCGACAGCGAGAGGTTCGCCACGGAGTCTCAGTCGGTCAGCGCCTTAAAGCGCTACGTCATCCTTGAGACGGCGCTTGACGAGCCGGAACTCGATCTGGCCGGAGGTCAGCGCGTCGAGTGCACGCGTAGTGAGCTTCTTTTCTTCGCCGAGCGGCATCGCGTCAGCCGGAAGCGTGTTGAGTTCACGTGCGTACTTGGCGGCCACAAGCACACCGAGATACTTGCTGTCGTTGCCGGCTGCCACCTCATCGGGGGTAAAAACCCTCATTGTCCACTCCTCATCCGTTTGCGTGTGTATACTCTTGCTCAAGGACCCGAGCGACACCAGCCCGGAAGACCTTGATATTCTCCAGCGGAACCGAAGCGGCCTTAGCGCCGTCCTGTCCCGCAACAATGGATTCGATCTCTTTTACACAGCAATCAAGATCGTCGTTGATGACAACGTAGTCGAACTCGGGCACAGCCTGTAGCTCATCGAGCGCCGAACGTAGTCGGCAAGCGACCTCTTGATCGTCCTCAGTCCCTCGGCCCTTGAGCCGTTCCATCATGATTTCGATGGACGGCGGCAGTACGAAGATCAACTTGGCGTTGGCAACGGTGTTTCGGATCTGACGCGCGCCTTGCACGTCGATATCGAGCACAACGTGCTCACTTCGCGCGGCCGCTTCATCCAATTGTGAGCGCGGAGTGCCGTACAGATGGCCGTGTACGGTGGCCCATTCGACCAAGGCCCCGTCTTCGATCATCGCTTCGAACGCTGGTCTGTCGACGAAGTGGTAATCCACCCCGCTCGTCTCTCCTTCACGAGCCGGCCGAGTCGTCGCCGAAATCGAGAATACGAAACGCTCTGACGTGTCGACAAGCCGCCTTGCGAGGGTGGTCTTGCCCGTTCCGCTCGGGGCAGCGAGAACAAGTGGTGCTGCCCGACTCACTCGACGTTCTCCACTTGTTCGCGGACGCGCTCCACTTCTTGCTTAAGCGCTACGGACGCCTGCGAGATCTCCGCGTCGTTCGCCTTCGATCCGATGGTGTTGGCCTCCCGATGCATCTCTTGGATGAGGAAACCCAGTCGTTTTCCGACGGGCTCTGAGGCGTCGCCTGTGAGCGCTTCTCGAAAGAGCTCAATATGAGAGCGAAAGCGGACCAGTTCTTCGTTGATATCCCACTTCTCTGCCAAGTAGGCGATTTCCCGCGCAAGACGGTCCTCGTCTACCTCGGTCTGTTCCGCCAACTCCTTCACAGCTTCTCGGAGACGGTCCCGCTCCGAAATCAGCCGCTGTGGCGCCCTCTCTTCGATCTTGTCGAGCGCGTCGCTCATGGCGGCCATCCGACCTTCGAGGTCCGCAGCGAGCCGCTCCCCTTCCGCTTCGCGAAACGACTGGACCGACAATGCCGCAGCTTCCGCAAGCTGTTGGACGACCTCGGGCTCGACGCCGGCAGTACGGTCCTGCTCAGGAGCACGGAAGACTTCACTGAAGCGGGCCATGAGGGACAGATCGACCTCACCTGGCACACCAAGCTCAGCTGACATGTGCTCAAGGGCCGCTTGAATCTGCTTGGCACGCTCGATGTCGACTTTGGGCGCTGACTCCTCCGCGGATGACGCTCGGTCAAGTGTCATCGAAGCACTGATGTGCCCTCGTGACAGGTACCGCTTCAGCGCTTCAGTGATGTCCCGCTCGAACTTGTCGAAGCCGTGGGGCGTCTTGATGCTGGTGTTGAAGTAGCGGTGATTCACCGTCTTCACTTCCAGCCTCAATCGACCTGCGGGCGATTCCCGCTCGGCTTCACCGTAACCGGTCATACTCCGGATCATATCAGGCCTCCACAGAGCCGGATAAGGTAATGCCTGGGTCGTGTCGCGTGGAGGACGGGCGAAGCGGTCAATTGAACATCGTCCAACGAATCCCGTACATCGTCCGTGTAATCGGCAGCACTCGCCCAGGATAATGTTGTAGCTCCGGCCGCCTCGAGAAATTGTCCCAGGCGATGAATATCTGGACGGTCACGATGCGAACCTGCATGCGGGCGTACCAATTCTGGTAGAACGGGACGGATTCGAGGGGCACGAAGCCTTCCGCGTCTTCCTCACCTAGAAGTGGGAGCATCATCGGATCGTGACCGCGCACGCCGAGTGTCCACCACCACTCCAAGTTTCCACCCTTGTACACCCGATGGAAATCGAACGAACCCCGGTAGATCTGCTCGGGCACGTAAGCCCCTGGCTCTTCCCACTGCTGCAACGATCCCTGCAGGCGAAGACCCGTCATGGGTGTTGGCAGGCTGGCCCACGCCTCCCATCCCTTCCGCGTGGCACCCTCCAGGAACAAGCCATTCGTGTTGGGGGCAAGCCCGATGGGTGCAAACGAGTCGGCCTGCACCTCTAGGCGTGCTCCAGAAACAGAAGCACCCAGGAGTGACACAGTGGCGCCGTAGCGGGTCCCCGTTCGGTCCGTAACGCCGAAAAGGCGACCAGGATCAAACGGTTCCGCGGTCTCACTCTCAGCAGATACAGCAGTCGAATCGACCGCGGGGTCGACGTCTAGGAGCGGAAGGGTTCGGAACCCAAAAGTCCCGGATTCTTTGGAAGCGAACAGAGACAGCACGCCACCGATCGGTTCCGTCCACGCCCGTATGCGATTGGCCGCTGTCGACTCACCAGCCCACGAGGCCTTCGAGAGATCGGCGGCGAAGCCACCAACACCCGCCCGGTGGAAGCCGCCCTGCGCGTCGAGTCGGCTCGTAAGAACGTCGTCTCCTCCGAACGACCGATACTCGCCTCGGGCCCAGGCACCGGACCGTTCGAGCCCCAGTCGGACGCCTCTCTGCGTGCGACTCCCGCCTTCTCGCTCATAGACGTCCCGCTCGTCTCTGACGAGGTGGCTCGACTTGCCGGTGTACGCCTCACCGACAACACCCTCGGCCAGCCGCGCACGACCTCGAATCGTCCAGTCAGTTCGAGTCTGGGACGAAGGGAAGATGTCGAGATCGCTATCTGTCCCGACGCGTCGCAGCTCCATCGCCAACCCGGCATCGTCCCCACGATGGAGCTGATATCGCACCCAGCTGGCCGTCCGACCTCCAGACTCGTCTCCACCCGGACCCCGCGTATCCAAACGTTCTAGCCCCAGAGCCACACTTCCACCGATGGCGGTGGGATCCGCGTACGTCCCCCGGAACATGTTGGTCGCCAAATCACCCGTACCAGCTTCCACGAGCGAATAGGGGAGACCCTCCAGATATTCATGGGACCACATCTCGATGCGCACCTCAGCGAGGCCACGCTCGACGCGAACACGTCGGATGCCGGCCAGGCCGATCCGAGCGAGATCGACCACTCCTCCCTTGAGAGCATAGACTTCGAAACCGTCGCGGAAGACCCGATAACCGCCACCTCCTGCCCCGAACGCTGTGACGGACGCCGGCGAACCGTAGTCGCCGCCTAGGAGGACGATGAGCCCTGGTACTTCACCGATCAGCTCCGGTAACGTGCTCGCGGTGGACGCGTGGATTTCGCTGAGGTCCCAGTCCCAGACCCCAGACTCCCAGCCTTCCGGGATCCCGTCCGAGAAGTCGGGGAGGTTGTAGAAGATCGTGTCCGCAGAGACCGAATCGGGCACAGCGACGACAGCGAGAGAATCCAAGCCGAGGGAGTCGGCACGAAGCGAATCGAGGAGCAGTTGGGCACTATCCGCTGGCAGGCCTGTGCTATCCGGGGGAGTCACCTGAGCAGACACCCGCGAGAGCCCCACCACACAGAGCAGAAATGCGAGCATTCCGGAACGTACGAACGCCCCGATCCGTTTCCAGAATCGGGGCGTCACTGCACGATTACCGAGTCGATTCACCCGGCGCGGCTCCTGACCCACTGGACTAAGAGGCGAGTCGGGAACCCGTACCCGCCCTTTCTCAGGTAAGGTGCCGACCCGTCACCGTAAGCCGTTCCAGCGATGTCGAGATGGGCCCATTTGGTATCGCCCACGAACTCGGACAAGAAACACGCTGCGGTAATGGACCCACCTGGACGTCCGCCTACGTTCATCATGTCCGCGGTCGTACTCTTGAGCTGTTTCTTGTATTCCGGCCAAAGCGGAAGCTGCCAGCAGCGTTCGCCGCTGACTTCGCCCGCCTCGATCATCTCCGCGATGAGTTCATCGTCGTTCCCGATCACGGCCGCGGCGTGATGGCCGAGTCCAATAACCACAGCTCCGGTGAGCGTGGCACAATCCACCATGGCCGCCGGGTTCATCTTCGCGCCGTACGCCAGGGCGTCCGCGAGAATGAGCCGGCCTTCCGCATCGGTGTTGATGACCTCGACGGTCTTGCCACCCAACGTGCTAATGACGTCGCCAGGCTTAACCGCGGTCCCTGAGGGCATATTCTCGGCCGATGGAACGATCCCGATGACGTTCGCTTGGACACCTAGAGCGGCGATCGCCTGCATGGCCCCGATCACGGCGGCTCCACCGGACATGTCGAACTTCATGTCCTCCATGCCTCCCGGCGGCTTGAGGGAGATCCCTCCGGCATCGAACGAGAGGCCCTTGCCGACGAGCACAAGCGGCGGGTCACCTTCGTTGCCGCCTCGGTGCTCCATGACCACAAGCCGGGCTTCTTCCGCAGAGCCCCTCGAGACCTCGAGGATGGCGTGCATGCCTTCCTGAAGCAGGCGTGCCTCATCGAAGACCGTGACGCTCAGGCCAGCCTCAGCCGACATCCGCGCCGCCTCGTCAGCGATGTGGGTCGGGGTGGCGACGTTCCCGGGTCGAGACTGCAAGGTGCGGGCGAAGTTCTCACCCGCTCCGATCGCCGCACCGACCGAGACAGCGACTGCATCACCGTCGAGGACGTCGACTTCCGTGACTTCCGTGCAGTCCGGGTCTTCTTCCTTGAGCTCGGTGAACCGCCAGGCGGCCAGAGACGCCCCCTCAGCGGCCGATTGACTCGCCACTTCCTTCGAAATTCCAGAAACACCATCGAGAGAGATGCTCAGCGAACTCAGGCCAAGCCGCTCAGCAACTCGAACGGCGCGTCCGGCCAACCGTCGAACGGATTCCCCATTCACGTCGTCCGCGTCCCCAAGTCCCAGCACGACGACCCGAGCCGCGACATCTTGCGAACCATAAAGGAGCAACTCGTCCTTCTCGCCCCCTTTCAGATCCCCCGCTTCGACAGCGGCGGTGATCGCGCCTCCGAGTGCCGCATCGAGTTGCGCAAGCATACCCGAAGAAGCGTCTGCTCGCTTCGTGATTCCGATGGCGAGAAGAGGCGTGACGTGGGCGGCCGTATCGGCGTCAACGTGACGGAGCTGCATTAAGATTCGCCTTTGCCTTATTGGAGTTTGGTGGGGGGGAGGCCCCTTATTTCACGAAAGAGGCGGCTTCGTTCCATCACGCTTCAATGCCCTCTGCTGTCGCAAGCACCAGCTGATCAACAACGGTCTTCAGGTCACTGGTACGCTCAAACGTAGCAAGCTGCCGATCTGCACTGGTGCCTTCTTCCAGAATTTTGAAGACGTATTCAGCCCCTTCCCGGGTGCCCAGGTCGTCCAGAACGTCATCGATCAGGAATTCCGGATCCTCGATACCAACGTGAACGTGCATCCAGAAGATCAGGTTCTTCCGGGCGAAATCTTGGAGGTCCTGCTCCACCCCGAGATAACGTTCGAGCGGGGTGATTTCCTGATCCATCCAAGACGAGAACAGATGCGTTCCCGCAGCAAGAACTGTCAGGCCATCCCTGGCAGCTCGGTCGATCACCACCTTTCGCAGACGCCGTAACGCTCACCTCTGATCTCGGCAGGCGTCTGACATACGGAGCGATCGACCTCAACGACGGACTGGTGAAGCTCCGGCTTAACCCCTTCGACAGAGATATGCCCGTCTTCGAGAATCTGTGTGATGTAGGACTTGAGCTCGCCAGTCGCCGGATGGACGATCGGGTATTCCTCTTCGACTCCGAGCGTAAGGGACGGATCTTTCATGAAGTCTCCTTTCGGCCTCTAAAGTCCTTCAATGATCGCGTTGAGCGTCCCACTAGGGCGGAGCGATGCCCCGGCTCGCTGAGCATCAGGCATATAGTACCCTCCAACGTCCTGTGCGGGCCCCTGAGCCTCGTTGAGCTCCGCGACAATCGTCGCCTCCTGTGCGGTAAGCGCCGACGCCACGGGGGCGAAGCGCTCCGCTAGCGCACCGTCCCTCGCCTGTTCAGCAAGCGCCTGGGCCCAGTACATGGTCAGGTAGAACGTGCTGCCCCGGTTATCGAGTTCTTTCACCTTCCGCGAAGGTGAGCGGGCGTTGTTGAGATACTCAGCAGTTGCCGCATCCAGGGCGTCACCGAGAACGAACGCGCTCGCGTTGTCGAAGTTCTCACCCAGGTGCTGGAGCGAGGCAGCTAAAGCCATATACTCGCCAAGCGAGTCCCAACGGAGGTGTCCTTCAGCCTCGAACTGCTGCACGTGTTTCGGAGCGGACCCACCTGCCCCGGTCTCGAACAAACCGCCACCGTTCAGGAGCGGAACGATGGACAGCATTCGGGCGCTTGTCCCGATCTCTAGGATCGGGAAGAGGTCCGTCAGATAGTCGCGAAGCACGTTCCCGGTGACTGAGTTCGTGTCCTCGCCGCGACGAATGCGCGCGAGCGAGAACGTCATCGCATCAACGGGGGCCATGATCTGGATGTCCAGGCCTTCGGTGTCGTGATCCGGCAGGCAGACATGGATCTTCGCGATGATCTCGGCATCGTGCGCTCGATTCTCGTCGAGCCAAAAGATCGCCGGGACCCCGGTGGCACGGGCACGATTTACGGCCAGCTTCACCCAGTCCCGCACGGGCTCGTCCTTAGTCTGGCAGGCACGCCATACATCACCTTCCTCAACCACATGCTCGATCAACAGAGTGCCCTCAGCGTCGAGGACCCGAACGCTTCCACTCGATGCGATCTCGAACGTCTTGTCGTGCGAGCCATACTCTTCGGCCTTCTGCGCCATGAGCCCGATGTTCGGGACACTGCCCATGGTAGACGGATCGAGCTGCCCGTTCGCCTGGCAGTCCCGGATAATCCCGTCGTAGATGCCGGCGTAGCTCGAATCCGGAATAACGGCCTTTACGTCCTGTAGCTGTCCGTCTGCGTTCCACATGCCGCCCGAGTCGCGGATCATGGGAGGCATCGACGCATCGATGATGACATCGCTGGGCACGTGCAGATTCGTGATGCCCTTGTCCGAGTCGACCATCGCGACGCCTGGGCGAAGATCGTAGGTCGCCGCGATGTCGGCCTCGATCGTGAATCGCTGCTCCGACGGTAGCTCCGCGATCTTCGCGAGCACGTCACCGAAGCCGTTGTTCACGTCCACTCCGAGCTCGTCAAAGGTGGCTCCGTGTTTCGCGAAAACGTCTTCGAAGAAGACCCGAACCGCATGCCCGAAGATGATGGGGTCGGAGACCTTCATCATGGTCGCTTTCATGTGCAGGGAAAAAAGCACGCCCTGCTCTTTCGCGTCCTCAATCTCTGTCCGGAGGAAGTCGACGAGGGCCGCCTTGCTCATGAACGTGGCGTCCAGGATCTCACCTGCCAGCAACGGAAGCGACTGCATCAAGACGGTGACGGTCCCATCGTCTGCCACGTGCTCGATGCGTGCGGTCGTCGCGGTCGATAGCGTGACGGACTTCTCATTCTTGCAGAAGTCGCCCTCACTCATCGTGGCCACATGGGTTTTCGACACCTTCGGCCAGGCCCGCATACGCGGCGGATTCGCCCGCGCAAACTCCTTCACGGCCTTGGGGGCACGGCGGTCCGAATTCCCCTGTCGCAGCACAGGGTTAACCGCACTGCCCTTCACGGAATCGTAACGTGCCTGGATGGCACGTTCTTCGTCCGAAGAGGGCTCGTCCGGATAGTCAGGGAGCCCATATCCCTTCGCCTGAAGCTCCGCGACACAGGCTTTCAACTGAGGGATCGAGGCACTGACGTTCGGCAGCTTTATGATGTTGGCCTCCCGGGTCTCCACCAGCTGGCCAAGTTCCGCCAAGTCGTCCTGGATCCTCTGCCCCTCTTCGAGGGAGTCGGGGAACACCGACAAAACCCTACCGGCGAGCGAGATGTCACGGGTCTCAACCGGAACCCCCGCGGCCGCAGCGAACGCACGTACGACCGGAAGAAAAGCATGGGTCGCTAGTGCGGGGGCTTCATCGGTCCACGTGTAGATGATCGAAGGTGACTGGCTCATGAAAGTCGCTGGGATTAGACGCGGGGTGGCGGTCCGGAGCGGTGAGGGCACCGGGAGAGCGGGCAGTGTGGGAGCCACCCGACTCAGAGACAAGTGGCGGACGGGAGGTCCCGGTATTCGTCAGCTTCGCTCGTCCAACTCCGCCCAGCGCGTGAAGGCTTCGTCAATCTCTTGAGCCAGTAGCGCGGAGCCCTCGAGAACGGGTCGAGTTTCGTCCTGGGAGCCCTGGAAGAAGACCGGGTCTGCCATGCGGTCATGCAGCCCCCGGAGCTCGGTCTCCATGGCTTCGATGCGAGCGGGGAGCATCTCCCACTCCCTCTTCTCCTTGTAGGAGAGCTTCTTGTGCCTATCTGGGGCGGTACGATTTCCGTCGCTCGCCGGGACTCCCTTCTTCGGCTTATTGAGCGGCGGTTCAGTTGCCTGCGCTGCGCTGCGCGCCACCGTTCGCTTCCAGTCCGAGTACCCGCCGACGTACTCCTTCACCTTGCCCAGGCCTTCGAAGACGAGGGAAGACGAACAGAGATTGTCTAGAAATGTCCGGTCGTGACTCACCACCAATACGGTCCCAGAAAAATCGAGAAGCCGCGCCTCGAGCAATTCCAGCGTCTCCGTGTCCAGGTCGTTCGTGGGCTCATCGAGCACGAGGACGTTCGCCGGCTGTGTGAAGAGTCGGGCCAACAGGAGGCGATTGCGCTCACCACCAGAGAGATTTCGCACGGGCTCTCTCGCCCGTTCGGACGAGAATAGGAAATCGGCCAAATAACTCATGACGTGCTTCCGGTCGCCATCTAAAACGACGAACTCGTTCCCAGCGCCAATCGTGTTTGCGACCGTCTCCGATTCATCGAGCTGCTCTCGGTGTTGGTCGAAGTAGGCCACATCCAATGAGACACCGTGCTTCACCGTGCCCTGGTCGGGCTCGAGTTTACCCAGGAGGAGGTTCAGAAGCGTCGTCTTCCCACACCCGTTCGGGCCCATGAGACCGATCTTGTCACCGCGCATGATCGTGGTGCTCAATCCTCCTACGAGCAGTTCATCGTCGTAACCGAAGGTGACGCCTTCAACTGTGATGACCTTCGAGCCGGATCGCTCCGCCCTCTGGATGCTCATGTTCACCTTACCGGCTCGCTCCCGACGCTCGGCCCGCTCTTTTCGCAGCTTCTTGAGCGCGCGAACCCGCCCCTCGTTACGCGTACGTCGAG
This sequence comes from Longimicrobiales bacterium, assembly GCA_029245345.1. NCBI lineage: Bacteria > Pseudomonadati > Gemmatimonadota > Longimicrobiia > Longimicrobiales > Longimicrobiales bacterium. The sequence goes on along the minus strand of JAQWPM010000002.1, from coordinate 31,762 downwards.
CCTTGATGCCCTGGCGAATCCACTCCTCCTCCCGGGCCAGCACCTTGTCGAACAACGCCCGCTCTTTGTCCTCGTTGGCGAGGAGTTCTTCCTTGCGCTCGAGGTACGTCGGGTAGTTGCACGACCACGAGGTGAGCCGGCCGCGATCCAACTCGACGATGCGGGTCGCTAGTCGTTGCAGAAACGCCCGGTCGTGGGTGACGAAAAAGAGGCTGCCCTGGTATCGCATCAGAAACGACTCGAGCCATTCGATGCTCTCGACGTCCAGGTGGTTAGTGGGCTCGTCGAGCAGCAACACATCTGGCTCGGCGGCCAACGCTCGGCCTAGGAGCGCACGCCGCCTCTGTCCGCCGGAGATCTCTTGGAAGGGCTTGTCGCCGTCCAGTTCGAGAAGTGAACAAAGCCGTTGGACTGGATGATCGTGGTGTTCCCCGCCCCGGAGCCCCGCCCGGATGACCTCGTCCACCGTCCCGTTCTCATTGGCATCGATCTGTTGGCCGAGCAGAGCGACCCGCAGACCGGATTCGTAGACGACGACTCCGTCGTCCGGCGTAGTAGCACCCGCGAGGATGCTCAGCAGCGTCGACTTCCCTTCGCCGTTGCGACCCAACAGGCCTACCCGCTCACCACGCTCAATATGCAGCGTGGCGTCTTCCATGAGTGTACGCCCCCCGAAAGCTACACGGAGGTTTTGGGCGCTGATGAGAGCCATTTACGAAAAACTGAGGACGGGATGCGTTGGAGCGGGCCGGCGGCCCAGCAAGCGGGAAGATCACATGAAACGGGTCGTGCGTAAGGTCGAGCGCGTCGGCAAAAAAACGGGGTGGGCATCCGAAGACACCCACCCCGTGATTCAATTCGTCGATCGGTCGTCAGCGTACCTGCAGTGACGTCGACACGGTCCCACCTTTCTGCGACACGTACTCGACGGTCATCGACCCGGAGCCGCGCACGAGGTATTCGATCGTGCGCGTCACACGTCCGGGCGCCCCACTCCGGATCATGATCCGATTCAGATCGTTTTGGTCGATCATCTGCGTCGGACCCGGGCGGACCTTGCTCGCGACCCACCCCGCTGCCACGACCTCGACACCCCCGGACACGTTGATGATATCCGGCGCCACGACCCGGTTGTCCCGCGCCTCTGCCGTAACCGTCGGAATCAATCGCTCGTTCGTGATGTCCACCCGGACCTTGTACAGGTCGCCGCCGACACGCTCGACGGAGGTCTCACCCATCGACATCATGGGCATCATGTCGGCGTGATAGAGTGTGAACGCCATGTTGCGATGGAAGAGCTCCATGCTCATGAAGCGCGGGTTCACCCGACCGGAAAGTTTCTTCCAGCCACCCATCTCGACTTGCCCGTACTCCGGGTGATCGAACGGTGCCCACTCGACGTACTCGTCGCCGTGCTCAAGGAGATCGTCGAAGAAGAAGCGTGAACTTTGACCCGAGATCGGGCTGTTCTGATCGCGCTGCTGTTCCTGGAGAAGCGGGCTGTTGAAATACTGCCCGCTGTTCCACAACTCATTCGAAAACGAAACGATGCCGAGGCCGTCGTTCGTCCAGTCGATCGAGCCGCCGTGGACCGTGTAGAGCCCACGCCAGATCACATAGTAGTTGTAATACGGCAGCATGCGCTCGCCCGTCTCCCCGAGTTCGTCGTAGACACGGATGTCCGACGCCGGGTAGTCGCCATACCACGCAGATCCCGGTGGCCGCAGAATCATGCCGCCCGAATTATGAAACGACTGGAAGCCCGCGATGTTCGGCCGTTCCACCATGAAGTCGTTGATGGCACGCGCTTCGGGCAGCCGGAACGGGTAATCCATGCTCCCGCCCTGGATGTAATTAGGCTGCCAGTCCGCACCGTAGTTTCGGTTCGGGTCGTAACCACCGACCGGATCCTCATTCGTCCGCCCGTCGCCATCGTCGTCGATGCCCTCGGACCCGAGAAGCTCCCAGTCGCCCGTTTCACCTGGGCCCACCGGCTGCATGAACCGCGAGTCGGTCGGGTCGAGTCGGAAGCTCCCCTGGCCTGGCACGTACTTGCGGATCTGTTCGATCACGCCGTTGCCGTTGAGGTCGTTCGGGCCATCCTCGTCGGTCAGTCCATCGCCATCCGAGTCGACCGGGATGTGCCCAGTCCTGGCTCCTGAACCCGTACCGTCTAGGAAGTAGTCGCGCCCGTCCGGATTGACCGTCGGGAGAATGTGGAAGACGCGCTCGTCGACGAGTCGTTTCACCTCGTCGATGCTGTCGTAGTTCTCCATGAGGTACCAGATGGTGTACAACGCCACCTCAGCACCTTGGATCTCGTTTCCGTGCACGTTGGCCTCAATGAACATCCCCGCCTTACTCGACTCGGCGCCGGTCCGCGGGTTGTTGATGGTCATGAGCCACATCTCGCGCCCGCCGTAGCTTTCGCCAATCGACTCGAGCGTGAGGAATTCGGGCCAGGTTCGCTGCATGAGTTGCATGCGCTCCCCGATCTCGTCGTGATCGAGCCATCGGTCCCAAGTGAGGTCGAGCCGGTGTTCCGGGTCCGAGCCTCGCTGCTGCGCTTCGAGCGCAGGTGTCGTGAGCAGAGCCGCCGCAGTCATCGCAATCACCGCGCCGACGAGCCGTTTCATTTCAATCGTCTTCATCGGTCTACCTCAACGTCACGGTGGCGGAGTCGGACCCACCCTTCTGGGCCCGCAACCTGATTTCAACACTCGAACCTGCGGCACCCTGGATGACCCAGGTGACACGTTCGGTCGTTCCAGAACCATCGAGTTTCTGAATCCGATGAGTCTTCGCCGCACCTGTAAGAATGGCGTCGGGATCGACCTGGATCTGAACCGTCACCGGATCGACCGACCTCGAAACCACGCCGTGCTGAAGTGAAGACGGGAAGCGTCCCGTATTCGTCACATCCGCCGTGATCGTGAAGACACCACCGCCGTGGGCTTCGACCTCCGTGTTCGAAATCCGCACACGCGGAAGCATCCCGGACAAGTGCGCGATGAACTCGCCGTGCTTCATGCCGAGGTCCGCGAGGTCACCCGCGGGCGGGTTCGTGATGACCTCCGGCCGGAACCCTCCGATCTCCACCGAGCCGAGGTCCGCGTGCTCATATGCGGCCCAGGGTACGAAGGCATCGAGGCCGCCAGCTTCGTAGGCATTCAAGACCCGGGCGTCACCGGAGTCATCTTCAGCGTCTTCTTCTCCACTAGGAAGCGCCCACCCTGGCGTTGTGAAGGACGGCACACCGAAGTGGAAGTAGCCGTACTGAAAAAAGGCGCCGTGGGCCTCACGGTTCAGCGCGACTTCCGTCACGCCAGTGATCTCACGGTACGCTTCCGAGACTGCCTTGAAGTACTCCTGGTCTGCGCTGTTCACCGTCATCAACGGACGCCGACCGGACGACGGATCGTTGTCCGCGCCGGGCTGCGCACCACGAAGCCGAAGGCCGCCCTGCTGACGTGGGACCGGGTAGTTGCCGATGTCCCAAAGGTCGTTGTTCGACGATGCCGCAAAGTCCTCGAGCGCCAGCGAGATCCCCGTAGCCAATTCGCCTCGGCTGTCTGGCGCCGTGACCAAATTGTCCGAGTGCCCGAACGTCACGATCGCCGCGATGTTGCCGGCCTCAAGCACGAAGTCCATGAGCGCTCGCGCTTCAGGCTCGCTCACCATGTTCGGTCCTGCGTCGCGCTCCCAGTACGGGTAGTCGTGCTGGAAGGACCGATCGATGTCGACCCCACCTGACGCATCTTCATTGATGAAGCCATCGCCGTCGTCGTCCACCCCTTCCCAGTAGACGGCGTGCGTGCCGGTCTCACCAGCTGCGGCATCGGCCTGCTTCATGAGGCGCAGATCGTCCGGGTCGATCATGTATGGACCCATCGGGTCGAGAACGCGCATCACTGTGATGACGCCGTCACCATTGAGGTCGTTCGGTCCGTCCTCGTCCGTGCGGGCGTCGTTGTCGTCGTCGAAGGCCAGTGTGTTGCCTGCGGCACCGGTATGTGGGCCGTCGAACTTCGCCTCTGCACCGTCCGGATTGAGGCGCGGCACTACATAGATCACATGCTCGGCCAGATCCGCTTCAGAGGCTCCCGCACCGGTCAGATAGCGGACGGCCTCGAGCGCCAGTTGGCTTCCGACCAGGTGATCACCCGAGAGGTTCCCAACCACAAGCACCCCGGGTCGTTGCGCCACCGGAGGCCCAGAGGGATCCGCGATGGTGACCATCCACACGTCGCGTCCTTGATGGGACGTACCGAGCGAAGTAAGGCTCCCGAGGTTCGAGGAGCCCGTCACCGAGCGTAGCTCACGAGTCAGGTCGTCGAAGTTCAAATACGAGGCGCTCTGCCCCGAAACGCTCAATGGCAAAGTTGCCAGAGCGAGCATGGTTGATGCTGCAGCGACCCACCGGCCGCGTCTCCAGTCGTTCCGCACAATCCTCTCCTGTTGGCAGTGGAGCCGCAGGTTACGAGGGAAGTGATGGGTGGGCCAGGTTCGCTCCCCAAAATCTGATTTAGGCTTTGCTTGCGACCACAAAATCTTCGGCTTATCTTCGGTTCTGTGTTCGGTGTTTCTTCGGTTTATGATCCCCGGTTACCGGCGTGTGGTGTGGCGGGCAGGACGTGGTGAACGCGGGTGCCGGGGATCGTTGTCTCTGTCCATTTCGGTTGATAGGTAGGCCCATCCGGCTATGTCACGACTCCAGTCACGGTTGCAAGATTTTCAAGGGACTCCCACCCACGCAGAGAGCCTCTACGGAAGTCTGGTAGGGCTCGTTGTCCGCGCCATGGCCCGATATCGTAGGCGGCGCGCCGAAGGCATAGCTGTAGCTACGCCAAGAAGCGCCAACGACCGAGATCGGGCCATGCCGCGGGCAACCTTCACCCCAAATGCCCTTTCACCTTCATGGTTGTGGCGCAGGGGGGTCGCGGCCTCATACGTCGTCTCTCCTCCTCACCGTAGCTATGGCTACGACTCGTCGTCGTTCCTTGTCTGAGCCTCGCGAGCCCCCAGCGCGAGCCCTACCAGACTTCCGTAGAGGCTCTCTCGGTCGCGGGTGGGGGCTAGGCCTCTCCACCTTCAAATCCCTCGCCACCGACGAAGCCACCGGATGGTTCACCAACGCATCCTCCTTCAACCGGGCTGCGGGAAGTCGCCAAGCCCTCTGCCTGTGGCTCCCAACCTTCGAGCTGCGACTCGAATTGGTACGCTCCCCCGAACTCGACAGCACTTCGGTCGCGCTCCTCTCCCCGGGCGAGACCACACGGCGCACCATTTGGCAGGTCTCCGAACGGGCACACGAAGCTGGAGTACGTCCCGACCAACTGGTGTCTCAAGCGGTCTCGCTCTGCCCTTCTCTCACACTGCTCGAGCCCGATCCGGCGCACTACGACTCAGCCGTCAACTCGATGCTCGAGCTGCTCGCCGAGATCACGCCGGTCATCGAGCCGGCCGGCCGAGGGCGTGTCTTCTTGGGCATGGACGGATTGGGGCGCCTCTTCGGCTCTCCCACCCGGCAGGCGAAGCGTGCGCTGCACACACTCTTTCGAATCTTCCCCGCCCCACTCGTCGCAGCAACTCGGGCGGGCATGGCTCCCGGCAAGTTCGGAGCTTGGGTCGCTGCAGCCTCGGCACGTTCCGGAGAACCGGTCACAATCACCGAGAACGAGCTGGTCGCTTTCCTGGCTCAATGTCCGGTGAATGCACTCCCAGTAGACCCGCTCATCATCCAGCGCCTGGAGCGGCTCGGCATCGAAACCCTGGAGGCGCTTCGCCGTTTTCCGGAACCCTCTCTGATCGCACAGTTCGGGCAAGAAGGCCGGAGCGCGTTGGCGTGGGCCCTGGGACAGCGCATCGACCCGGTACGCCCCTGGCACAAGCCGAAGCCGATCCGCGTCTCGCTCGATTTCCCCAACCCGGTGGGCATGGTTCCCACGCTCCACGGCGGCCTCGACCGACTCGTGGAACGTGCCCTCTCTCGTCCAGAGCGCCGTGGGCGCAGCGTAACGAGTGTGCGCATGGGCGCACGATTGGAAGGCGGAGGTTCTTGGTTCGTGGAGACGGTCCTGCGCGAACCCACATCACAGCGCGATCGCATCGCATCTCCCCTGCGCATGAAGATGGAGATCTCCCCTCCACCCAAAGCCGTCGAAGCACTCGTTGTCGAGTTCACCCAATTCGGCGCCCAGAGCACACAAACCGGCCTCTTCGATCGTCGGGACGAAAATGGGCGCAATGTCGCGGGCAGCGACCTGGCTCAGGGCGTCGTGCCGCACTCTCTCCGGGATGCAGTGAAGGAACTCAAGCTCCGGCTGGGCCACTCCCCTCTCTTCCGCGTGGTCGAAGTCGATCCTTGGTCACGCATCCCCGAACGCCGCCACGCACTTTTGAGCTTCGACCCATGAGCGACACGCCCCGACTACGACCTCTTGGTCAGCCCAGCCTTGTCGACGTCCGCACGGACGAACGGGGTGAGCCCGTCCATGTGCGCATGCGAGGAAAGCCGGCTCGGCAAGTCGAGGCGATTCAAGAACACTGGCGAATCGACGACGAGTGGTGGCGGCAGCCCATATCCAGAGAGTACCGTGCCGTCATTCTGAGTGACGGCAGGAACATCACCCTCTATCACGACCTTCTAGACGGACTCTGGTATGCCCAACGGGGCTGACCCACAGATCACCCGAATTCAGCCACGCCGACCGCGTGGCCTCAAAGTCCTCATCCATCTCTCCGAGGGCGAACCTTTCGAGGTCATGCTCGAGGCCCTGGAGAAGAGCCAGCTCTGGCCGGGCGACACACTCACGGCCAAGAAGAAGCACCAACTCATCGAGTTGGACGAGACCGTTCGTGTCCGAGATGCCGCACTGAACCTCCTTTCGTACAGCGCACGCACACGCACCGAGCTCTCACGCAGGCTCCGCCAGAAGGGCTTCCACCACGCTCGAATCGTCCCGTGCCTGGATCGGCTGGAGGAACGAGGCTTTCTCGACGACCGCGCGGTCGCGGAAGCATTCATCCGCGATCGACTCAGGCACCGGCCCAGGGGTCGCTCCCGACTCCGATCTGAACTGCGCGCTAAGGGAGTGGACGCGGAAACAGTTCAGGGTGCCATCGAAAAGGTGTTTGAAGACGAAAAGGTCACCGACCTCACACTCGCCGACCAAGTCGCACGAGGATGGGTCACGCGACAGGGAACGAAGATCCTCGACGCATTACACTCGGACGACCGTGACGTCCGGAACAAAGCGCGCCGGAGACTTCACGGTTACATGGGACGTCGCGGATTCGGCGGCGCTGCATTGTCCGAAGCGATGCGCATCGCAACGGAACTCGCCAAGGAGTCAGCCGACGGCTGACCGCCGTTCCGTGATCATCGCGCGCGCGCCGTGTTCGATTTCATCCGGATACGCCGCACCGATGTTGGCGCACACGGAACGGGCGACCTCCGCAAAAAGCGTCGCCATACGATCTAGCTCTGCCCAGCCGGCCTCGCCTTCCCAAGACAAAATCCGTGACTGAGCACGTTCGACGAGATCCACCGGCAACACCTGCGTGACTCCCCTTCCATAAGGGCCACCCGGCTGAGACCAGCCGGTCACGACACCCGCCATCCATTCCAGCATTCGCCGCAACAGTCCATGCCTCATGACCGACTCGGCGCAATAACTCGCGGCCAATGGCTCCCCACGCAGGAGCTCTTTCGACACGACGAGCGCCTCCCACCAGAACTCCTCAATGTCTGCCTGGACTTGTTCGGACGTCGGAGGCCGGCCGGCATACCCACGCCCAAAAGGCGGCACCATGGATCCCGTGACGTTTCCTGGGTCGTAGAGCACCTGGTATCCGGCATCGATCCAAGGCGGCAATTCGGGCAGATACGAAATCACACGAAGTATGTCCGCCGAGAAAAGCGAAAAGTCGATGCGACTGCCATCCGTGTATTGGACCCATCGCGATCGAACCACCTGCCCCAACTCAACTCGCACCGTCGGTAGCGACACCAGCACGTCCCCGAACTCAGCGAACCACTGCTCGTCTTGAAGCGCGTCAGGGTCGTTGAGCACGAGCACGACGTCCCAATCCGAGAGATCGTCGAGCACTGCACCTCTCCGGGCCCGAGAGCCCAGGAGAATCGCGGCGGTCACTTCTGGCCGCCCCGCGCACCACTGTTGAATGGCATCGATCATGGGGCGGAAGGTAGGCCGCACCGTCCCTGGTGTGAACCACAAGAATAGCAATCTTGAGATATCATCAGACGAGGTGTTCGTGAGGTTCAGCGTTGAGATAGCTAAGGGCCTTCTGCCCATCGTACGTACCGGCTTGATGATCGCCGTGCTCCTCACCCTCACGTCTCCGCTCCAGGCCCAAACGGCCCGCGAGATCATTGATCGTGTCGACCGTCTCATGCGGGGCGAATCGAGTCAGCGTCGGGTGTCTATGGGGATCAAGACCGAACACTTCACGCGGTCGCTCGAGAGGGTCGTATGGTCACTCGGGACAGAGTGCTCGCTCGTTCGCGTCGAGAAGCCCGCGCGCGAAGCCGGCACCGCAACACTCAAGGCGGATCAGGAGGTCTGGAGCTACCTCCCTCGCGTAGATCGCACCATAAAGGTCCCACCGTCGCTCATGATGGGGTCGTGGATGGGGTCACACTTCACCAACGACGACTTGGTGAAGGAGAGTCGCATCGTGGACGACTCCGACTGCGAGATCGCCTTCGAGGGCCTAGGCGATCGCAGGCATGGAAAGCTGTCAGGCGGCCAGCAACAGCGCGTCTCCGTTACGAACACGTGGTGAAGCGAACACCAGCCGGGGGCGGCTCTTCCATCACAACTCCCGGCGGCTCCGCGGCGCGTTCCGGTGATTGGCTTGGTGCAGACTGGAACATCCACGGATCCGAGCAGAATTCTTACGCCTGAGTCCTACTATGCGGACCGCCGTCGTGGCCGGAGCACGACACCGTGCGTCCAACCCGACTGTCGGCGTCACGCGACCGGCATAGTGACCTTTTCGGACTCCATTTCGGCCGCCTTGACGTCGCCCTTCGCAGCCACCCGGATTCCCAAAATGGCCCACATGGCTGCAACCGGAGCCGCCAGCATGGCGATGGTCCCTAGGGAGAGGCCGACAAACGCGAGCCCGGCATAAATCCACCCGCTGACGAGGTCGCCACCTCGATAGACCGCTGCGTCGATAAACGCCTTGGACTTGTACTTCTCTTCCCTCGACACGACGGTGAACAGAATCTCACGAGCCGGCTTGGTCATGCCGTAGCGCCCGGCCCGATAGATGATCTGGACAACAACAAGCGTGGCTAGCGTCGGATAGACCCCGAGGGCCAAGAACCCGACCGCGACGGCCGCCGGAATCACTGCGAGCGTCAGTCCGACGCCCAGCCAGCGAATCAGCCGCGCAGTCAGATACACCTCAAAAACGATCGTGAGGATATTCACCGTGAGGTCGATCTTTGCCAGGAAAGCGGTCCGCTCACCGCGATCGGTCATGGCCGAGTATACCAGATCGGATTGTGCGAAGTAGAGAATCGTCGAAGCGAACGTCATGAGGGCGATGAACCCGGCGATTCCGAGCAGGTACGGGGAGGTAAAGACTCCCTTTATGCCCGAGAAGGCGTTCCCCAGGAGTGGCTTCTCCGTCTCTCCAGCCGCCACTACGGCGCCCGTTCCGAAGTTCTGGTGCAGTGAGCGTGCGAACCAAGACGCGACCTCCAGAGGCACGCAGGAGATCAGCAGCAGCGAGAACACCGGGATGCGCTCTGCCAATTGAATTGTCACGACGGAGCCGATGATTCCCCCCACCGACGCCCCTACAGCGATGAATGGGAATAGCCGTCGGGCCTGATCGTTGTCGAAACAGTCCGCGACCAGGCCCCAGAACACCGTGACCACAAACAAGGCGAAGATGCTGGACCAAACGTAGAAGACCCGATCGATCCAAGGTCGGGCCTCGACCGGCAGGAGAAGCAGACTGGCCCAGAAGCCGATTAAGCACACGATGAAAAAGCGATTCGCCATGGGGACGAAAACGCCTCGGGAATACTTCGATGCGATCCACGAGTACGCCGGTACAGCCACGAATACCATGACGAAGAAGACCACGGTCCAGATGATCTGCAGGTTGTCCCGGTCATCTGCGGCGATCTCGTCGCGCACGGCCCGCAGGATGTAGTAGCTGAGCATGATGGAGAAGCCGTAGGCGGCCCCCCACAGCATCCCCTTGAACTCTCTATCGTCTCGGAAGTCGACGATGCCTGCGATAAAGGACTTCACAGAACTACGGCCCCGCCGCGTGCCACGCGTCGAGCACCTCTCGCTCGCGCTCGCGGCTCCAGCCGAAGCTACGATCGACGCGCTCCGCCGCCGGACGGCCTTTGTCCCACTCGAGCACATCGCGGGAGGTCTGGGCCAACGCCCGGAAGGTCAAGCCAGCGTCGACCGACTTCTGATACGCAACGAACATCAGGGCGTCTCCCGGAATCCACGCCGGCAGGTCGCTCCACGGCCGGACCTCGTGCTGCTCGAGGAAATCCTCCGGAACCCAGGTCAGCTCGAAAGGGTTCGAGGCCACGGTGCCGATTTCCGCGAGCATTTCACCCATCGTTAGGCGATGGCCCGGACCCACGCCGTTGAAGTCGCCCGTGGTGGCGTTCTCTGCCATACGGACGATCCACTCCGTGAGGTCGCGTTGGTCGATGATTTGATTGGCGTGTTGGGGGTTTCCGGGGGCTAAGACCTCTCCACCCTCGTCGATGCGGACCGGCCAATAAGTGAATCGGTCGGTTCGGTCTCCCGGCCCGACGATCAGCCCCGGTCGAACCACCGCGGTACGCCCCGGGAACGCCGCGTGGGCGATGTCCTCGCTGAGCGACTTCATGAGGCCGTAGTCCGCGTCGTCCCCATCGGCCCAGCCTTCGGGCGGAGAGATCCGTTTGTAGTCCTCGCCCACGATCGGCTCCATCAGGACTCGATCCTTGAAGTCCCATCCGAAGCCTTCGAGCTCGTATGCCGAGATGGAAGACACGAAGATGTAGTGAGACGCGGCGTCCTTCAGTAGCTCGGTGCTCTTTTGCACCCACCGATAGTCTTGGGCGTTGTTGTCGAGCACGACGTCCCACGTCCGTCCCTCGAGGGCGGTGTGGTCGTCATTGCGGTCCCCAACGAGGCGTTCGACCGCATCCGGCAGATCGACCTCATTGCGCCCTCGGGTGAAGATCGTGACCTCATGACCCCGCTCCACCGCGTAGCGCACCATGTTCGGTCCAATGAAGCCTGTACCCCCCAGGATGAGGATGCGCTTGGGTGCCGGAGCGCTCGCCGCGCCCGGGCCATCCTCAGCTTCGGGGCTGCAGGCGCTGGCTCCAGCTACGGCGAGGCCGGCCGCTACCGCGCCGGTCTTCTTCAGGAATTCTCTGCGTGTCGGGGTCATCGTCCACCTCTCGCTTTCCAAGCCGCCACGATCTCGGGCTCTCGCTGCATCAAGCTGCGAGGGTTGTCGATCACGCTGGCTCTCTGTTCGTCAGTTACTGCGTCGGAGTCCCACCATTCCAGCACGTCTTGCGTGCTCTCCGCGAGCGGTCGGAACGTCAAACCGTTCGCCTTCGCGCGGTCGATGTTGATCCGCGCCGAGCCCTCGTACTCGCGGACCGGCATCAGCCAGGGCAGGACGGCGCTGACTCGATGCTCCTCGAGAAATTCGTAATCGTCGATCGTGACCCACTCGACCTCGGAGTTCGTGACCGCGTGCATACCGTGCACGAATTCGTGCATTCCCAGTGAGGAGCCAGGGCCGGCCACATTGAACGTCCCCGCGGTCCTCGTCTCGGCGAGGCGAATCATCCACTCCGTGAGGTCCCGCACATCGATGTATTGGACTCGATCGTCGGCCTTGCCCGGAATCATTACCGCGCCGCCCCTTCGAAGTCGCTCGGGCCAGTACGGGAAGCGGGTCACCTGTTGATCGGCCGGCCCCACGATGTAGGTAGGGCGCACGACGATCGTGCGGTCTTCTCCAAACACCTCGCGCGCCGCACGCTCCGACAACGCCTTCATGACTCCGTACGTCGGCCGTTGGTCCTCGGGCACTTCTGAAGGATCTTCGAACAAGACGTCACGGTCCTCCTTGAGATCGGTGCCGTAGTAAGGCAGGTAGACCCCAGTCGACGACGTGTAGACATACATGTCTACCGTGTCGCGGAGGAGCTCCGCGGCATGGCGCGTCCACTCGACCTGTCGTCCCGAGTTGTCGATCACGATGTCCCAGCTACGCCCGGAGAGAGCGGAGTGGTCACCTGAGCGGTCTCCGACCAACTGCTCGACATCGTCGTACATCCGCTTGTAGATCGTGGATTCGGTCTGGCCACGAGTGAACGTGCTGACCGAATGGCCCCGATCGAGAGCGTAGCGAATTTGGTGAGGGCCCAAGAAGGACGTCCCGCCTAGAATCAGGATTCGCAGCGGGTGGGGGGGGCGCTCCGTAGGGCGGCGGCGGGAGTCGAGGAGGGCCTCTGGGTTTTCCGCACCTAGACCTCGCAGCTCCCCGCCTAGACCGAGTGCCATTGCGCTACCGGCCAGGGCCGAACCTCGGATGAAATCGCGCCTGTTCGTATCCATACTCACTCCGTGAGGACCGAGAGCTGACCTTCTTCGAGATTGACCCGTTCAATCAACGGCGCAAGCATCCTGCGGACAAGGAGTAGGGGGGTCTGTGGGCGTGTCAGCTACGGTTACTCCCCCCATCAGGGCCGTTGGATTTTCTATTCATAGTGGCCTCGGCGTGAGGATCAGCGGATTCCTACCACTCCGCGAATCGACTCGATCAGCTTGGGTGAGTCCCAGCCGATACCGTGTCGGAACACGATGCTCGTCCCGTGGAGATTTCCGACCGCTTCGAGGTCACCGTCGATGACCACGAGATCCGCGATCTTGCCAGTCGCAACGCTTCCGACTTCACCGTCAGTCCCCAAAACCTTGGCCCCGTTCAGGCTCATGATCTGGATGACCTCGGGGGCAGAGAAGCCTGCTTCGAGCAGCAACTCGTAGTTCCGCTGGTCGCCGAATCCTGGAGGCGCTGCGCCGTATCCGGTCGGATCTACGCCGGCCCCCAGAAGTCCACCAGCGGCCACGAAGGCACGCTCGTACTCCATTGCCTTTGCGTACTGCGCAGGTGGAATCGCTCCTTGTCCGGCCCGTCGTGCTACGGAGATCGCACGGACTTCTTCCGCGATCTCAGGTGCGAGTACATCAAAGATGCGTTCGTCGATGGGAGGGCGGCCAGATACCGAGATCTCGTAGACCACTGGCGTCGACGTCATGGGTACACCGTTGTCGATCATGTCCCGGAACGTTGCCTGCACTTCAGCGCCATTCACATCGAGATCCGGGAAGCTGTTCCGGAAGCCGGCAGGGCACTCGTCCTCGACCTTGTTGGGCGCGTACTCGCTGTTCGCGAACAGTCCGTGTTCGACGTTGTCGATGCCAAGCGCGACGGCCTCGCGGTATCCCACAGAGCACAGGTGAGCCGTGACCTTCACGCCCAGCTTGTGCGCCTCGTCGATCGCCGCGCCGAGCTCCGCGCGCGAAATCCACGTATAGGCTTTGAACCAGCTGACGCCCTCTTCAGCCCAGTAGCGCACTACACGCCGCGCCTGCTCAGGGTTGCTGAGCTGGGTCATGGTTCCACCACCGACCTGCTCACCGGTCAGGTATGGGCCCGTTGTGAACATCGTCGGGCCAATGACGTTGCCCGCGTCGATTTCCCTTTTGAGGTTCAGTTCCGCATACGGCTGCTGAGCGCCCGTGGTACGGATTGTCGTGACACCCGAGGCCAGATAGAGCCGTGAGCCTGAGAAGGAGAGCTGCGCCGCGCGGCCGCTTCCACCCGTGTAGTACGAGTGGTTGTGCAGCCCGACGAGTCCTGGGATCACCGTCTGGCCCGTGAGGTCCACGATATTGGCGTTGGCAGGCACCCGGACTGAGCCGGACGGCCCGATGGCCGTGATTCGATCACCCTCAATAAGAATGGTCTGGTCCATCATCGCGGGGGCACCGGTCCCATCGATGACCTTCGCATGCGTGAGGGCTACCGTGCCCATCGGCACTGCGACGAATTCGTCGAAATTCTGAGCTGCCACCTGGTCGGGGCCAACTGCCGCGAGAGCGAGGCAGGCCAGTGCCGCAGAGAGGGCTGTGGTCTGGAGTTTCATGTCAGTTTCCTTCGACGTCGAAGACGAATTTCATTCCGGATTCGAGATGCTCGGCGATGTGGCAGTGCACCATCCATCGCCCCGGATTGGACAGCTCGAGGAGGATGTCGGTTGTAGACCCCGTCGGCAACAGGACAGTGTCCTTCCAAACCATGTTCTCGTTCGGCACACCGTTCTGTTCGAGAACAAGAAAGCGCTGTCCGTGGATGTGCAGGGGATGCTGCATAGAGTGGAACGCGGCCCGGTCGTTGGTGACTCGCACCTTCACCACGTCTCCGACCTTGAACGCCCAGTCGATCGCGTCGTTCTCCGCTCCGGTTCGGGGATCCCGCAGAAGCCACTGGACCTCGGCCCCGCTCGTTGCCCAGTTCATGACGGGCATCGTGCCGCTCCATTCGACGGGGTTGAAGTAGATCCAGTCGAGGTTCATGGACTGTTCGATTGCCATCGGCAGGTTGTCGACCTCGAGTGTAAGGACGAGCTCGTGGTCGGCGGGTCGGGCGAAGAGCGGGCGATAGCGGTCGATATCCTCGACGACCGCGTCATGGATCCGAAGGGACTCGAAGTCATGAGCGTGACCTGAGGCGCTCTCAGAGGTGGCACCCGAAACCGCGATCCGGCCCAGCACGGCCGACTCCTCCAGGAAGAGTCCCTGACGGTGGTTGATGCCCTGCACCCGGTTGGTCATCGCGTAAGCTCCGCCCTCGGGGAACAGTACCTCGACGACATACCGCTCAGCGGGGGCCAGAGTGACGCTCTCCGACATCGACTCGCGCTCGAATCTGCCCACGTCCGATCCGATGACCTTGATCGGCAGCGGCTCGCCATTGGGGTCGTCCGTGGGGCGGAACGCGACGTTGAAGGTGCGGGTGTTGGATGCGTTCGTGAAATGGAATCGGACGACGTCGCCGGCATCCACGTCGAGTCCGTACTCCGGCTCACCGTTCGTGAGGAAGACGTTCCCGAAGCGTCCCATGAGCATGTAGTTCGCAGACTCCTCTCCGAACGGAACCACATCATCAGCGCCGAGCAGGAGGTCGTCCAACATGACGACCTCTTCGTGGTCGACCGCGTTGTAGTAGTCCGAGGCCAGCGGTTCGACGAGCATGTTGCCCGCGAGTCCCAACTCCTGAGACACATCTTCGCGATGGTGCGGGTGGTACCAGTAAATCCCGGGATCGGGAAAGTGGATCGTGTACCGGAAGCTTTTGCCTGGCTGTACTGGGTCCTGAGTGACCCCCGGGACTCCGTCGTAGCGATTGTCGAGCCGCAGACCGTGCCAGTGGACGGCCGCCGGAAGCGGCGTGTCGTTCGTGAAGTTCACGAAGATCGTCGAGGCTTCCCTGACCTCGATCAGCGGCCCCGGGATCTGCTCGTTGAATGCCATCATCACGAGGTCCCGACCGGCCACCGATTTCCGGACGAAGCCGGCGGTCAGGTCCAGCGTGCCCCCATCGGGCAGCGTCACGATGTCGCGAGGCCGGGCAGCGGGGAGCGTGTTCACATCCACCGCAGGCCGGAATGGCGTAACGACGGGCAGCGACTGCATCACCCCTGGCAGCATCGGGACGCCGGCATACATCGGGGGCATCGCCCAGTCGCTCGCATGGCCCGTCATCTCGGGCACACCCATCTCTGCCGACGGTGCCAGGGCAAGGAGGTCATGCGCTTCCATGCGGCTCGACGGGGAGCGCCCTCGGATGATCAGCGGCCCGCTCCGCTCTACGACGTCGGCGGACGCTTCCGCAGTCACCCAGACCAGGTACTTGTTGAACGCCACTTCACCGAGGTTGTTCAGACCGTTCGTTACCTCGCCGAGTTTGACCACGGGATCGAGCGCGAGGGGTGTCGCCCAGGCCACGTAGGTCGTGTAGGGCCCGAGGGACGAGGGGTCAGGCAGTCGAGCGATCCATGCTTTCAAATCGTGCCGATGTCTCCCTTCGGCCGTGACCGTGACCCCAAATGGAGACCAGGGCTTTCGAAGCTCGATGACTCCGGCAGCTTGTCCTCCTCGGGTCGTCGAGAAGAGGTCGATGCAGTAGAGGTCGGACGCCGGGCGGGCCGCATCTGACCCGGTGCGCTCTGGCACTGCTCGGTCGGCGGAGAAGAGCGACTCCCCGGTGGCGGGCGGGCGGTCAGAACAGATCGACGAGACGTCGGGAATCTGCCCGGAAGCGTGGAGGTGCCCCGCGGCAAGGAGTGCCGTGGCAAGCCAGGGGCTCGCGGAGAGAGGATTTGATCGCAACGACATACGTTGAGATTCGCGCCGCCCCCCAAGGTGGGCAACATGCCGTCGATCCATGAGGAACGCTGAAAATGCCGCGCGGGAGAGGGTGCGTCTCCCGCGCGGCGTCCTCGGCTTGAAGTCGAGCCTCGCTCTACCTGCCTCCGGGCATTCCCGCGCCGACGCGGACCGGAGCCTGGTCCATCCAGTAGTAGTGCGGTAGTGCGCGCTGCCGCGGCCACGTCTCGTCGAGCGTGTCGCCATCATACATCCGACCATTCTTCATGACGGAGTAGATCGCACTCGCGTTGCGGATATCCTGGAGCGGATCCGCATCTAGGATGACGATGTCCGCGAGCTTCCCGGCTTCGAGGGTACCTAGGTCATTGCCGAATCCGATCGCCTCGGCGCCATAGATCGTCGCCACCCGAAGCGCGTCATGCTCTGACATACCACCCGACTGCATGCTGCGCAGTTCCCAATGCCAGCCCACACCGTGCAGCTGTCCGTGCCCACCGACGCCCACGCGCCCGCCCGCAGCTACCAGATCGTTGACGAAGACAGCGTGCTTCCTGAATACGTGCTGCTCATCGCGGAACCACCCTCCGGTCGGGCCGACCCGACGGGCCGACTTCGATTCCAGATCCTCGTACGGGTTGAACCGGAGCATCTTCGCGTCGTCGAGAGGGCTCTCCCGCGTGAAGTAGTAGTTCTCCGCCCACGGACCGCCATACGACACGAGCAGCGTCGGCGTGTACGTCGTCTGTGTGGCGTTAAAGAGCTGGACGACGTCGTCGAAAAGAGGCGCTACCGTCAGCGAGTGCTCGATGCCTGAATAGCCGTCCGTCGCGTGCGTCAGTTCGAGCTTGAAGTCGAGTCCACCCTCCGTGGTCGGCCTCAGCTTCAGCTCTCGGGCGGCCATGATGAGCCACTGTCGCTGCTGACGATTTCCGGCCATGTACATCTTGAAGGTGTTGAGTCCGTAGTAGTCTGTGTATCGCTGCAGGACCTCTTTCGCGTGATCCAGACTCCGGACGTTCTCGCCCGAGAACACCCCGGGGCCGGTGTGATAGATGCGCGGCCCGATCATGTCTCCACTCTCGACGAGGTCGTGGTAAGTGAGGATGTCGGTCTGCGCCGTCTGTACGTCCTGAGTGGTCGTGACTCCGTATGCCAGATTGGGCAGATACTGCCACACCTGCTCGGAGTGGATCTGCGTCATCAGCCATTGCGTGTGGTAGTGCGCATCCACGAATCCGGGCACGACAGTCTTGCCGCTGATGTCCACCACCTCCGCTCCCGCGGGAATCGCGACGCTGCCGGCTGGCCCTATCGCCTCGATGCGGTTGCCTCGGACGACGATATCCGCGTTTTCGACGATCTCGTAGCCGTTCATCGTGATCGCTCGGCCGCCACGCAGGACAGCGACACCGTCCGGGATGTCCCGAGCGTACGTCACCTCAATGCGATGTTCTTCGGCCCTGTAACCCTCGTCCTCCTCTTCGTTCTCCGCTTCCTCTTCACCTTCCGCAGCCTGCTCCTCTTCTTCCTCGGCCTCCGCTTCGGCTTCAGCCAGGACCTCGAGAGAGTCCGCGACAGCCTTGGCTCGAGCCAAGTCGTAGACAGAATGTGCGTTGCCCAGGCTCCAATGGACATTGCCGCCGTCTGCGGACCAATGTGGGAACTCCCCACCGATGTCGGTCAGCTTCGAGGCTGGGAAGGATGCCTTGTCCGGATCGCCGACGCTGATCTCGGGTGTTTCACCCCCGACCATGGGGATCGTCACCACGTACAACTGCATGCCGATCTGCGCGAGCGCCTGATCGCCCTGCGGCGCACGGTAGATGGCACTCGCAGACGGACGGTTCGTCGATCCCGGCTGTGCCGCTCCGGTCACCCGCACGTGCGCCTTTTCGTCCGTGCCGTCCCACCGGAAGGAAACGAGACCGCGCTGGCCCGCTGTGGCCCAGATCCGCTCGGCATCTTCCGTAAAGTGGAGGCCGGCACGGCCGGCCACCGGCCCGATGACGGTCGCCGCGCCTCCCTCATCCGAAAGCCAGATGAACTCGGCGCCGAGAGCACCACCGAAGCCCCCGCGGTTCTCCTGGATGTCTCGAGCCGATGCGCGGTATGCGACAATGCGCTCGCCATCCGGTGACCAGGTGAGGTCCGCGTACATCGCGGCACGCTGCGACAGCTGTACCGGATTTCCGTTCCCGTCGGACCTCGCCTTCCAGATGTGGCCGCCCTCTGCGTCGTCCCATGTGGCGTACGCCACCCAATCTCCATCCGGTGACCAGACGGGAAAGAGCTGCCCTGCATCCTCGATCTCGCCGATCCGGCGCGGATCACCGTCCGGGAATTCCATCACGTAGAGGTCGCCCAGAGCCGTGAAGGCCAAGTGCTCTCCGTCGGGCGAAGGCACCGCGTCACGAATCTGACGTGCGACGAAGGTCGGTGAGTCCTCGACCTCGTAGTCAAAGCGGATATCCGGACCGAGATCCAGTCCGACATCGGCGGAGAAAGGAATCTCCTCCTGACCACTCCCGTCGGCGGCAACTCGCCAGATCTTTCCACCGAACGACACGATCACGTGTCGCGAATCCGGAGTGAAACTCAGGCCCGGCAGGGCATCCATCGATGCCGAAGACTCGATGTCATCTCGCTGTACCGGGTACGCCAGCCACCGCTCCTCGCCTGTATCCAACTGACGAATGCGAAGCCCCGTGTCTCCGGCGTGTCGCGTGGCGTACACGAGCCACTGCCCATCCGGCGAAAGCGTCGGGCGGATGGCCGACCCGTAGCGGGAAGTCATCGTCGTCGACTCACCCGTCTCTCGATCGTACACCGCCAGTTGGTAGTTGGGGAACACGGCGTTGTACTGGTGACGGCCCGGACGGCGCGCGAACCAGACCTTGTTCTCGTCCGCTCCGAACGCGGCACCAGCCATGTGCATGGCCTCCGGCTCGGGAACCATCGCCACCCCGGATCCTCCGTCCGCATGGATCAACCAGAGCTTCAGATTCCTACCGCCCTTCGAGGCTACGATGTACTCTCCGTCGGGCGTCCACTCGGGAGAGACGAAGTCGTCGTTTCCTCCCTGGGTGACCTGGGTGCTGTCCGATCCGTCGGTAGAGACGATCCAGATCTGCTCCTTGCCAGTGCGGTCCGAGACGAAAACGACCCGCGCTCCGTCAGGACTGAATCGGGGCTGAGCGTCGTAGGCCATCCCGGATGTAATCCGCGTCGCGGTGCCGCCCGCGAGCGGCATGGTGTACAGGTCCCCCAGCAGATCGAAGACGATGGTCGATCCATCGGGACTCACGTCCACCGACATCCAACTTCCCTCGGTCGCCGTGTAGTCGAGGCGGCGGCCCGGCTCGAGGGGAAGCCCTTTCGTGGCCTTCGTGACGGTGTCCTCCACGGGAGCGTCCTGTGTAACGAGCGCCGCTGCGGACTCGGGAACCGTCGGGAAGAAGAGGAAGGCGAGAAGGAGAATCGGGCGTCGTGACGTCGTCAGCGATCGCATGGACCACTCCGTGGGTTGCTGTTTCGCATGGCAGATGCGTCGGAACGGATCCATACAGACCCCTTCCGGCTATCGTCGGATGGTGCACCTTAGGGCGCACACGAGCCGCAGACAATCGGGAGTCGGGAAGGGCGTTACCGAGCTTCGGGCAGGTCGGTGCCGACCCGCCAACACAGCCAACCCCACGAAGCCCTGCTAGAGTCCGTACTCTTCGCTCAGTCGAACCGCCCCTCGCACCGTGAGGAGCGTGCCTGTCCACAAAAAATAGAGCCCAGGGTGAGAAGTGCGGTCGAGATCACGCGACGAGTCCCCGCGCCGGTCGCGCTAAAGCATTAAGAAGATCAACCTCATTCTCTCTTGGTGCCGCGAAAGCTCGCAGTCCCCATCCCGCCGCTCATTCCAACGTTGAAGCCGGTGCTGTCGAACTCGACCTCACCGCTCATATCCGCTGCGGCGATGTAAAACGACATCGGCTGCCCATCGATCTCAATCTGGGTCATCATCGCCGACCCCAGGTCAGAATCGATGCTCCCGGCGTAGTCCCCCTTCGACGAACCGCGGATCGTGAGGAGTCCGTTGACCGTTATCCCTTCCGCCACAACGGTGAAGTCGTAGCTACCCGTGGGATCGAGGAGCGGAGGCGGGGGTGGGGGCGGCGGCGGACCGCACGCACCGATCAGGAGAGCGATCGCGGGGGTGACGGTCCGGCGCTTCAACATGCGTGCTGCTCCTCCAGTGCAGTGGAAGTGATAGTGCCTACCCTGCGTCGCTTGATCGGCTACTCCGTGAGCTGATCCCCAATAGGTAGACGGCGGATCCTCTTGCCGACCGCCGCGAAAATTCCACTGGTCAGAGCAGGTGCCACCGGCGGAACACCCGGCTCTCCGGCCCCGCCCAGGGGGTGTTCGTTCTCGAAGAGCGCGACCTCGACTTCCGGTGCCTCTCGAATGCGGCACACCTCGTAGTTGTCAAAGTTGTCCTGAACCACTGCTCCGTTCTTCACGGTAAGCTCGCCGTGCAGCGCGATCGACAGGCCGAAGACGACGGCTCCTTCCATCTGTGCCCTGACGAGGTCCGGGCTGACCGCCAGACCACAGTCGATCGCGGTCCAGGCACGGGGCACGCGCACTTCACCGCCCTCACCGACCGTCACCTCCAACGCCGCGGCAGTGAAGCTCCCGAAGCTGGTCCACGCGGCCAACCCGATACCGGTCCGGTCGGGCAACGCCCGCCCGTAGTCGGACATCTCGACAACGCGGCGAAAGACCGCGCTCAGTCGCTCGGCCACGAGGGGCCGCGGCTCGGGGCGGTCGGCATCGCTCAACTCCGCACCCGACAGCACCGAGCCGAAGAGTTCGAACCAGACCTGGTCAGGACGCTGCCCGGTCGCTTCGGCGATTTCGTCCACCATCGAGCCCACCGCGAAGCCGTGCTGGATGCTCGTAACAGAGCGCAGCCACCCGACCCGGACGTGTGCTTTCGCGTCTCCGGAACGAATCCGCATGTGGGGAATCGCAAACGGTTGTTGCATGATCGGCGCGACCTCGAAGCTGGCGGCAGCGTCGGTCGGCTGACGTGAAGCCGTCTCCATAAAGGACGGGTACGCCGCTCTGTGGTCCCATGCACTGATTCTTCCGGACGCGTCGAGACCGACGTCGATCCTCTGGGCGGAGATCGCGTGGTAGAAGCCGTGCCGGATGTCATCCTCTCGGGTCCAGATCATCTTCACCGGCTTTCCGGCGTGCTTCGCCAGGATGGCAGCCTCGACCGCGAAATCTGGCTTGGACTTCCGGCCGAAGGCACCGCCGAGCAGCGTCGCTTCGACATAGATGTCTTCCGGCTTTTTGTCGACGTACGGACCCACGGTGTTCTGCACCGCCTGTGGATCCTGGCAGCAGGTCCAGATCTTCAGGTCGTCGCCGTCCCACTCCGCCGTGGCGGCGGGCGGCTCCATTGGGATGTGGTGCTGGTGCGGCACGAAATAATCGGAGCTGATCCGTCTGTCCGACGCTTCCAGGGCAGCATCCGCGTCTCCGCGACCGTAGGTCTCCGTGCCACCTGCATCAATCGAAGCCCAGAGTGACTGCTCGTATTCGGCGGTGTCGTAGGTGGCGTTGACCCCACCCTCGAAGCTGGCGTTCAACGCTTCGCGACCACGGATCGCGGCCCATGTGTTGTCCGCAATCACCGCTACGCCCCCGAGAGGCTGGAATCCCCATCCCTCCTCCATCTCGGGCAATTCGACCACGTCCGACACGCCGGGCACAGCCAGGGCTGCCTCCCGGTCGTACCCGATCAGCTTGCCACCGACCACCGGAGGACGCGCTGCGACCGCATAGACCATGCCTTCTCTGCGCACGTCCTGAGCGAAGACCGATGAGCCGGTCGCGAACTGCTCCCCGTAGAGGTTGGGAATGGGATGACCGATGTACCTGTGTTCCTCACGGGTCTTCAGGGTGAGTGACTCGGGATCCGGAACGTCCATCGAGGCCGCGGCCTCGACGAGCTCGCGGTAATCCAGAGCTTCACCCGTGGCCGCGTTGTAGACCTCATGGTTCCGAGCCTCGACCTGGCTGCGGTCCACACCCCACTCGGTCGCTGCCGCTTCCTCCAACATGCGTCGAGCCGAGGCACCCGCTTGTCGGAACGCATCGTAGAAGTTTCGAATCGACGTGGATCCATCGGTGTTTTGGCTTCCGAACCTCACGTCGCCGTAGGTCGGCACCACGTGGATCCGGTCCCAGTCCGCCTCCAACTCGTCGGCGAGAATCTGGGTCAGACCAGTGCGGGTGCCCTGCCCCATTTCAACCCGGTGGATGTATGCGTGCACGGTTCCATCCTCGTCGATCGCGAGGTAGATCGACGGGGAAAGTCCGTCATGGGTCGGCCTCGCTCGGAGAGAGCGCATGCCTTTCGGCACCAACGTCACAGCTACGACGAAGCCGCCGGCGAGGCCGAGCGTCTTGAGCATGGTGCGCCGAGAAATGTTGGTCACGGAAGTGCTCTGTTGTTCCGACATGATCATCCCTCCTTCGCCGCGCGGTGAATGGCTTTCCGAATTCTCTGATAAGTCCCACACCGGCAGATGTTGCGGAGCATCGCCGTGTCGATCTCGTCGTCCGTGGGATCGGGATTCTCGGCGAGGAGCGCCGCGGCGGTCATGATCTGACCCGACTGACAGTACCCGCACTGGGGAACACTTTCTGCAATCCAAGCGCGCTGGAGGGCGTTCAGCCCGTCGGGCGACAAGCCCTCGATCGTGGTCACGGCTCGTCCTTCGACACCCGACATGCGCCGCGAGCACGATCGGACGGGCGACCCGTCCACATGCACGGTGCATGCGCCGCACAGATTTCCACCGCACGCGAACTTGGTGCCCGTCAGGCCCAGTACGTCCCGGAGTACCCACATCAGTGGCATGTCCTCCGGAACATCCAAGCTGTGCACTTCACCGTTGACACTGAACGAATACTGCGGCATTGAAACCTCTCGGGGATGAACCCTGTCTTGGCTGCACGGCCGGCGTCCGGGTGACTCGGCGGAATGGCAATTTAGGGGACGAGGGCAACTATCGCGATCAGCCTTCCACCTCGGAGGTCTCGCGCCGCCCCTCCTTCACCCGGTCGTGACAGTCCGACATTACCGCTTGCCCTCGACTGTCCGACATCACCTTTTCTTCCATCTCACGGGAGTCTTCAAGGCGCTCGCATTCGTTTTCGAGCACGGGCGTCCAAAATGACTCTCCGCTGGGAGGGTCGACGCACCCTGACGGTCACCGCCGACGCAGACCCGGCGGCAATCACGGGTCAAGAGGCGGCCACTGTTCTGACGTCGCTGACAGCGTTCCTTGGGAGACTTCCACCCCGACCAGACCCCGGCCTTCGATCCTACCCAGGCCGGGTCTATCCCAGATTTTATCTTCGACCCGTCGTTGCCCGCCGACTTCGACGACCGAGGGGCCGCGTACTTGCTGCCTGAACACCCTCGGCCATCCAGCCGCGACTGCTCTCGGACCAAATCCGCAGCCTCATGATCCGCGTCCCATTTCCCACCCCCTCCGCACGGCCTTCCCGCCTCATCAGGGCCGTTGGATTTCCTATCCACAATAAGGAGGGGCGGCATCGCTGACGCGATGCCGCCCCTCCTTTTTTTGGAAGTACCGAGTGCTAGTTATGCGCGCCCGGCAGGCCGGTCGGATCCTTGCCCCACCACCACAGCGGCGCGATGTCGCGCTGACGCGGCCATACTTCGCTGAGGGTGGAGCCGTCGAATAGCCGGCCGTTCATCATCACCCGGTCCACGGTGTTCGTGTTGCGGATGTTGTCCAGTGGGTTCGCGTTCAGAATGACCAAGTCGGCGAGCTTCCCCGTCTCGATGCTGCCGATGTCCTGGTCCAGTCCGATGGCCTCAGCACCGAAGATCGTCGCTGCACGCAGCGCGTCGTGATTCGAAATGCCACCGGAAGCCATCGCCCACAGCTCCCAATGGTACCCGAGCCCCTGGAGTTGCCCGTGGCTGCCCACTCCCACCTTACCGCCCGCCGCGACCAGGTCGGTCACGAAGCGCGCGTGGTCTGGGAAGACGTACTCCTCGTCGCGGAACCATCCAGCCGTGCCGGTCTGCGGCGGACCACCGCGTCGGCGGGTGGCCCCGTCAATCACGGAGTGCGGTGTGAAGTGCCGCAGCTTCGCGTCGTCGTGGGGATTTTCGTTCGTGTAGAAGTAGTTCTCCGACCACGGTCCACCGTACGCCACGAGCAACGTCGGTGTGTATACACGGCCGGTGGTGGCGAAGAGCTGCGCATAGTCGTCGAACACTGGGTAGATCGGGAGAGAGTGCTCGAGTCCCGGATACCCATCGATTGTCTCGGCGAGGTTCTGCTTGAGGTTCAGCGAGCCTTCCGTGGTGGGCATCAGACGATTCTCACGTGCCGCCTCGATGATCCACTGCCGCTCCTGACGGTTACCCGCCACGTACATCTTGATCGTGTTGGTGTCGTAGTAGTCGGCGTACTTACGCATGAGGTCGCGAGCGTGGTCGAGGTTCTTGATGGACTCCTGCCAGAAGACTCCGGGTCCGGTCGAATAGACCCGGGGCCCTAGGATGTCGCCGGTTCGCACGAGGTCCGAATAGGTGAGCACATCGGTCGTACCGGTTTGCGGATCCCTCGTGGCGGTCACGCCGTAGGCCAGGTTGGCCAAGTAGATCCACAGGTCGGAACGATGCATGCCAAACGCCGGCCGCAGATGCGCGTGCGTGTCGACGTAGCCAGGTAGGATCGTCTTCCCGGACACGTCGATGACCTCGGCTCCACCCGGTACGTTGACGCTCCCGGTGGGGCCGACTGCTGAGATACGGTTGTTGCGGATGACGATGTCACCCCGCTCGATCACCTCGTCGCCGTCCATCGTAACGATGCGCGCGCCGCTCAGGACGACTGTCCCTTCGGGGATGTCACGCTCGGCCTCGATGACGACTCGGACCTCGGCGGGCACGAAACCCTCGTCCTCTTCTTCGTCCTCATCGCTCGCCTCGTCGTCTGCTTCCTCTTCGTCTTCGGCTTCTTGCTCTGCGTCGAAGGCGTCTGCCGAATCGAGGTCATAGCTGAAGAAGGCGTTGCCGAGCGAGAAGTGGACGGTGCGGCCGTCGGCACTCCAGGCGGGGAACTCCCCACCCATGTCGGTCAGCTTACGGGACGGGAACTGTGCGTTATCCGGGTTCGATACCGAGATCGTCGGTACGTCACCACCAATGACTGGAACCGTCACCGTGTACAGCTGTCCGTTGATCTCGGCGAGCGCTTGGTCTCCCACCGGGGCCATGCGGATCATGTTCGCGTTCATGCCTTCGGTAGAGCCCCGCGGTGTCTCGCCCCGCACCTTCACGTATCCACGCTGGTCCGTTCCGTCCCAGCGGATGGAGATGAGTCCGTCGCCGCCCGAGTACATGTAGATGCGGTTCACCTGGCTCGTGACGAAGTGTGGATCGCCGCGGCCCAGCAGTGGTGCGATCGTCGTCACAGCCCCGCCGTCCGACGGTACCCAAACCAGGTCGCGGAGCGCGCTGGTGGACGCTCCTGGTCCGGAGTTCTCGACGAAGTCGCGCGCGGGTCCACTGGAAGCGACGATGCGCTGACCGCCAGGACCCCAAACTGGCCCGACGAAGATGTGGTCTTCAGAGGCGGCCAGTCGCGTCAGCTCGTCGCCATCCGGCTGCACCTTGTAGATCGATCCGGAGTCACCGTCCCACGAGGTAAAGGCGAGCCACTCTCCGTCGGCTGACCAGGCCGGAAACTGTGCGATCAAGCCCACGTCGTCGTGGAGCACCTCTCGCGGATCGGTACCGTCCATGTTCGCGGTCCACAACCGATCTAGGGAACTGAACGCGATCATCTCCCCGGCCGGTGAGGGCACAGCGTCACGGATCTGTCGCACCATGAAGGTCGGCGTGTCCTCGATTGGGTAGTCGAAGTCGACGAGCGCACCGACCTCCACTTCTGTTTGCACACGGAAAGGAATCTCCACGGCGTCGCCACCGGCTACAGGGATGCTCCAGAGTTTCCCGCCGTACGATGCGATCAGCGCGGAACCGTCAGGAGTGAACGACATACCAGGCAAAACGTCGAGCGTGCCGCGCGACTCCTGGTCGTCGTGTTGGACCGGGTAGGCGAGCCAGCGCTCCTCGCTCGTCTCGAGGTCCCGGATCATGAGACCGGTCTGGTCCTCATGTCGTGTGCCGTAAACCAGATTGAGTCCGTCAGCAGAAAGCGTGGGCCGGAACGCCCCACCATAGCGCGAGACACGTGTGAACGTGTTGCCGGTCTCGCGGTCGTAAACCGCGATATGGTAGGCAGGGAGCTGGGCGTTGTAGTCCCAATCCCGCGTCGTTTGACGACGGGAGAACCAGATGTAGCGACCGTCCGGGGTCAGTGCGGAGCCGAGTGACTTCCTCAGCCCCTCGCCCCGGAAGATCTTGATGCCCGAACCGCCGTCCACGTGGAAGAGCTGCGGAACCGGCGGGCCACCACCGCGAAAGCCACCCATGGACGCGACGATGTAGTCGCCATCCGGGGTCCACTCCGGTGACTCGGCCCGGTTGGAGCTTCCCTCGGAGATCTGCGTGGGGTTCGAGCCATCCGCGGCTGCGATCCAGATGTTCTGACCGCCATCGCGGTCGGAAGTGAAGACGATCTGCGAACCATCGGGCGAGAAGCGCGGCTGCGCATCGAAGGCCATACCAGTCGTAATCTGGGTCGCGTCTCCGCCATCGATGGGGATCGTGTAGAGATCGCCCAACAGGTCGAAGGCGATGGTCTGGCCGTCCGGGCTCACGTCGACGGAGATCCACGACCCTTCCGTCAAGTCGATGGACATCCACCGATTTTCATCCCACCCCTCGAGCGGGAGGTCCTGCTTGCTGCGGTCCTCCGGCTCGTCGGCTTCTTCCTGCGCGGCGGCGCTGAGCGGCAGTAGCGCCATGATAGCCGCCAAGGCAGCGCATCGGAGCAGAATCCCGGCTCTTTTCGTCACGATTTCCATCTTCGCATCTCCCGGTATGGTCTTCCCGCCGTGCTTTCTGAGATCGGCGGACCGGAAGTATCCCCACCGTGGGGGTGGGGCGAAAGGGTGTTCGTTGCGACCGCGCTTGGAGAGATGCCTTGCGGCTCCTCCAATTCATTGACGGCTTAAAACACCCAAATGCGTGGGTTCGTAACGAAGGGCACCGCTACGGCGATCTTCAAACGCCGCCATGGAAGCGTCATCGACAGCATCTTTTCAGGGGATCCGTCGAAGTAGCTCAGGCCTCAAGGGTTGTGACCCTCAGGTGAAGACCGGGTCAGCAACATCGTCTCCGGGCAGGCTCAAGAAGGGGAAAGACTGTCAAAGCGTGGGGCCAAGTCTCCGGGGCTTCCAATGCCGGGGGGGCAACCCCCCATCGCACGAGGGCTACCTGGTCCACGGCGCGGGAGGTGCCGCGAGACATGTCCATCCAATCTCGCAGTCGATCGCCAATTGGATCATGGAAGGGCACGCCCGATTGATAGAATCCAGTGCTTGCTTGCGTGGGGAGTTACAAACACTCGGTAAGCTTTCCTGGGCGACTCAGCTTTCATAACAGATTCACCCAATCGTTTCCGTCGATGCGCTGGCCCTGGTAAACCTCGACGACCGCAGCACCCTGGTTGCATCAGGCATTTCCTGGTCCGCATCCGGGTCGGCTTCGTTGCGTCTCGGCACGTTCGCTGGGTTGGGGGCTGGGCCAGCGGGTCCGGAGAACTCGTCTCCGAATATGGCGCGGTGCCTGGCATCGGCTGCCTGTCCGTGACCTGGCACTTCTGAACCCTCGCGCCCCCACACTGCGTAGAGTCACAAAACAGGAGAAGACCCATGGGTAAATTCAAAGTACCTGACACAGGCGGGCCTCGGCCGCCCAAAAGCCCGAAGCGTCCCCGGCCACAGAAACCTGGGGACAAGACTCCAGGGCCAGACCCGTTCAAGTGGCTGAAGTTGGGCCAGAAGAAGTAAAAGCCGCCCGGCTCCGCGCCTTACACGGCCGCGGGCTCTCTCTCAAGTCCGGCAGAGTCCAGTGCACCTGATTCGATGTCGGGGACAGGTGCGCCCCTCAAACCCGGCCGGACGTTGTATCGATATCCGATCCAGATCAAGATCAACCCCAGGAACTCCATCACGTAGAGCACCTCGGTGTGCCCGAATCGGGTGGCCGTCCCGCCGATCCCCGGCAGCAATGCTCCCATCGCGATGTAGCAGTTCCCGATGAAGCGATGCCTGGCCGTAGAATCCGAACGAAAGCGCCAGGCTGACAGCACGGCCCCGCCGATCAGGAAAATGGCTGCATAGATGTTGATAAATGGGCTGAACAGCCTGGCTTGGCGCCATTCCATGACACGGCCGGTCAACCGGTACGCTTCCACTGCGTCATAGTTGATGGGAGACAGTAAGACGGCCGTGGAGGCTGCGAGGATCGCGAGCACCAGCACAACGGTCATCCGGTTGGCGGTCTTCCGCTTGAACATCAGGTAAACCGTGCCCTGGGCCAGCGGTGCTCCACCTAGAAGAGCACCTGAGATATACCAGCTCCGGAAGACGACCTCATTCCACCCGAAGAGTGTCGTCAGCGACTCGGTCAACGTTCCAA
This sequence comes from Longimicrobiales bacterium, assembly GCA_029245345.1. Classification (NCBI taxonomy): domain Bacteria; kingdom Pseudomonadati; phylum Gemmatimonadota; class Longimicrobiia; order Longimicrobiales; species Longimicrobiales bacterium. The sequence goes on along the minus strand of JAQWPM010000002.1, from coordinate 2,623 downwards.
CACCGAACATGGCGATACCGAGCGCCCACCAGAAGAGGTGCGGAGCCGGCTTGCGGCTCCTCCAACGCAAGAACACCACCGGAGCGAAGAAAAGCGCTATGACGGTGGTGGCAATCGGGATGTAGGAAACAAAACCCGGCATGGTTCAGCCTTGTGGAAAGGAGGGGTGGGCGGATGGCCCGGAGGCCACCCGCCCTATTCACCCTAGAAGGAGACGTCCCAAGTAAGCGTCAGGTTGCGCTTCGGCTCTGGCCGGAAGAAGCCCACGTTCGAGAACTCGGCGTAGAGCACGTTCGTCAGGTTGGTCAGGGCCAGGTTCAGTCGGTGACTCATGCCTGAATCCGATTCCCAGACCGTGATGCCGCCTCGGACGCTGAATACGGTGAACGATGGCATCAGATCCCCGACCGGATTGTTGGCTCCAAAGTCGACTTCGAGCTGGTCTCCATTGTGCCGAACATCACCAGACAACCAGAAGCGGTCTGACGGTGCGTCGTAGCGTAGTTTGCCGGTGACCTTGCTGGAGAAGGTCTCTCCGACCGGGTTTTCAACGTCGAGAACGTTGTCCGCATCCATCCAGGTGAGGTTGCCTGAGGCGGAGAGGCCCGAGCCGATCTGATAGTCCGCCGAGAACTCGATCCCCCGGAAGAGAAGTTCGTCGACATTCACGTTACGGAACGCCGGGAATCCGCCGACCTCAGTGCCCAGAGCTTCGATCCGGATTCCACCCTCCAACTTGTTCCGGAAACCGAAGGCCTCGAGGGCGAGACGACCTTCCCGGAAGCGAACACCCAGGTCGAAGTTCAGGCTGGACTCCGGCGCGAGTTCCGGATTCCTGACTTGATAACCACTGCTTTCTGGTGTCGCTCCGTCAAAGAAGCGCTCAATCAGATTGGGCGAGCGGAAGCCCCGGCCCACGGTGCCGAGCAAGGTGACGGCGTCCGAGATTTCGAACAGAGTGTTCAATGCGGCAACCACAGTACCGTCTGTGATATCAAGAAGCGCCTGGTCCTCCAAACCGGCAGTCGCGAAGGTCTTGGCGTTGACGTGCTGCCAGCGCGCGCCGGCTACGAAGGAAAGGCGGTCCGTGGCCTGGACCTCACCCTGACCGAAGAGTCCTGCGCTGAAATAAGTCGCTTCCGGCAGTTGGGGTGTGTTGTCCACGATCTCCCTTGGTGTCGGACCGAAGCCCGTCATTGTCGTGAGACCTTCATCCGTGCCGGTGACCCCGTCCCTCCAAACGTCGACTCCATACGTGAGAAGAAGACGTTGGGTCGCGAGCTTTCGGGCCTCCGCTCTGAAGCCGTAGGAGCGGATCTCGGTCGAGTTGAGCGTATTGATCGACATGGCCATCCCCCGGCCGATGCCGAACGGACCGATATCGAAGCTCAGCTGCCGGTCATTTTGCTGACTGTAGGCCAAGATCTCGAACTGATCCGCGAACGGAGTCGTCAGCTCCTGCGCCCGGTAGCCGGCGGAGACTTTCGTGAAGTTCTGATAAGGATAGGTGATGTTGACAGGCGAGCCTGCCGGGTCGTAAAGAACCGGATCCACCGCGCCGAAGCCGGAATTTTCGGCCTCGTAGCGCTCGATATTGCCGAACATCGAGTGGGTGCCACCCGCGTCATAACCCAATCGGAAGTCGAAGCTCTGATCCTGAGCGCCTGTTCCGGACACGAGGACATCGTCGGAGAGCGTGATGTTGCCGAAGGAGCCAGACGGAGCCACGTAGGCCTCAGCCTCTCGGTACGTGCCGCCGGCTCGGAGCGTGATCGCTCCGAATCGACCGTAGGTCCGGAAGGAGCCGGCCTTCTGGCTCTCTACGCCACCGTACCGCATGGACGCGGTGCCGTGCAGCCCGTCCACCATTGGGAGGCGAGAAATGATGTTCACCACACCCCCGATCGCATCCGATCCGTATAACACGGAGGCCGGGCCGCGAATGACCTCGACCCGCTCGGCGCCATTCACATCCACGAGCGCCGGAAGTGCACCAAAATCTTGTTGTCTCCGGGAGTTGTTGAGACGCATGCCGTCGGACAGCAGAAGAATGCGTTGACCCCGCTGCCCGCGGATCTGTGGACGGCCTTGGTTCACACCCACTCCCGCCACGTCGAGGCCCGGAAGCGTACGGAAGAGATCACTGACCGTATTCGGCTGCTGCTGAATAAGGTCACGACGCTGGATCACGGAAACTGGCAGGGGCGTTTTTGATACCTCCCGCAGACCACGCGTCCCGGTGACGGTGATGGGATCGACCCGATAAACCAGGGTATCGGTCTCGGGATCGGTGGCTTGGGCCGCGGTCGCCACGGGAAGCGCGAGCGCGAGTGATGCTATCGAAAAGAAGACGCTCCCGAGAACCGGGGCAGTCCTGAGCGTGGTATGCATGGAAGATCTCTCGAATGGAGCCCTAACCTGACAGTTCCAAGCTAGAAATTCAGTGCACCCACTGTAATGCGGAGAATTACCTCATTTTCAGTGGGTGGAATCCCCTACGGGTCCATCCCGACGGGCGTCGTGAAAGGGAGATCTACGTCTGGCCGAGGCCATACCCCACAACGAGGCGCGTCAGGCCGGCGACAGTGCGCACCCGCAGCTTCGCCATAACACGCTCTCGGTG
>JAQWPM010000001.1 GCA_029245345.1 Longimicrobiales bacterium | reverse complement strand
CCCCTCCCACATCTGAGCACTGTGCGCGACTCCGCTCGGGCTGCGCTCGGGCCAAATCCGCAGCCCCATGATCCGCAGCCCATGCCTCACGCTGTCCCCGCTCGCCTCTCACCTCATTTGGGCCGTTGAATTTCCTATCCGTGGGCGACGCTGCCGGCGCTGCCGCGAACAAGCTGCGCTCGCAAACCCTGTCCGCCGGCACTGGCTACGAGGGTCTGGTATTCTGACCAGAGCCCCAAGCGTTGACCTCCCTTCCGAGTAACGACCATGTGATTACGATGAGCAGCAATGGCGCACCGCGCTGAGGGCTACCACCGATTGCGATGCCCAGGAACACCAAGACATCGATTTCGGCCACGGGTACGATGCATCGCCTGCGTGAATGATCGGCCTGAATGATCACGTCGGATCATGCAGCCGCCCCCCGATGCCAGCGTCAACCGCCACCACAGCCCCGGAAATGAAGCCTGCCGCGGCCGAGGCTAGAAAGACGACCACGTTAGCGATCTCGTGGGGCTGCGCGATCCTGCCAAGCGGGTGCACCTCCGCTAGCTCATCCAAGAGTTCCGGGTGCCCGCTAAACCCCTCTAGGAGCATCGGCGTAGCCGTCGCGGCAGGTGCGACTGCATTCACTCGGACTCGCGGCCCCAGATCGACTGCCAGGGCACGCGTCAGACCATCAAGCGCACTCTTGCTCACCGCGTAGGGCACGAATCCCGGTTTGGTGAGCTGCCCATGGATGCTGGAGATATTTACCACGCTCCCACCGACGCTCTCCAACTGAGTCAAGAAACTTCGCACGAGAAGAAATGGCGCCACGACATTGATACCCAACACCTTCTGCCAATCGTCAGTTCCGATCGATTCCGTTGGCTTGAGGAGTTGGAGCGCCGCGTTGTTGACCAGGACATGCAAGCCATCACCACCCAGCAGGGCGTCGACCTGAGTGGACTTGCTGGTCAAATACTGTTCCTCGCTGGCGCACCGTTCGAGATCGCATTGGACGTATTCATCGCACACAACCTCGGGGGACGCCTGTAGGTCCAAACCAATGACGCGGTAGCCTTCCTCAATGAACGCTTCTGTGAGGGCCGAGCCAATTCCTCCGTTCACCCCGGTGACCAGTGCGGTCCTCACGAAGCCGTCTCTAATTGCTCAAACAGCATAGTGATGGCCAACTCGCTCGTACGCCTCACGGCATCAACAGTGTTTGAGCCATTGTGAGTCCCCAGGATGCAACGTTCAAAACTCCTCAACGGCGATTCTTCACCAAGGGGTTCAATCTCGAACACGTCCAATGCTGCCGAGTATACTTGTCCGCTCCCCAGAGCACTACAAAGCGCTTCCTCATCGATCAGGGGTCCACGGGCAACGTTGACCACACGCAGGCCAGGCTTGCAATGACTAAGGACATCAGCATCGACCATGTGCCGGTTCGCGTCCGTGAGGGCACAGGTCAGAACGAGGAAGTCGGCATCCTCCATGTCGTCCGGCCAGCTTCGAATCTCAACTTCAGCCTCCCCTTCGAAGAACGGATCGTACGCGACTACCTCCATACCACAGACAAGCAACCTACGCGCGACCTGCCTGCCTACATGGCCCAGACCAACCAATGCTGCCTTCTTACCCGCAAGTGAAACGCCGGCTGGCTTCGACCAACGACCAGATCGCACCTCTCGATCAATCCAGTACAATTCGCGTGCCAGCCCGATGACGTAGGCCAGGGCAACATCAGCCACTTCGTTGCCAAACATCCCGGGTGTGTTCCGCACTGGGAGCCCCAAATCCGCTGCCGCCTGGAAGTCGACATTATCGACTCCTGAGCCCCATTTGATGGCTGAGCGTAGGCGCCCCCGGACGCCGCATTCCAAGACCTCGCGATTTGCTGGATCATCTCCGATGATCCAACCGTCGTAGAGGGGTACCATCTCCTTCAGTTCGGAAACGCTCAACGTCTGGACCACATCCGGCAACGCGACCTCGACACCCCTCTCCTCGAAGTGATGGATGAAATCGTCCATCTGACGGAGCATGGGCGGGCAAGTGATCAGGACCTTCATTCGCTCACCCCACCATCCACATTGAGGTGGCTCGCCACTGCCTCGGCGACATTCCAGTCCTCCTCTGTGTCGATATCCATGGTCTCTGAATGCGGCACTTCGAAAAGAGCCGGCCTTCGTCCAATTCGCGCAGCCGTCGCCCGAAAGCTCGCTCCCGAGAACACATAGAGATTGGAATCTTCCTCAAACCAAGGCTCCAGATCCTGAGTCCGCACGAGGTTGTCTGGATCGTGATTGATCGGACTCCCATCCGCTTGGTAGAATCTTGTCTGCACACGAGTCACGCTGAAAAGCGAATCGAAACCGGCCTGGATGCTCTCCCGATACTCGCGAATGCCCGTCTCGATGGTCCCGGCCTGAAGAAGCGGGTTCGTGGTATGGGTCATGACGTACGTCTCCGCAGCTACGTTTTCGATATCATCTGCGAGAACGGCGTTCATACTCACAAAATCGCCGCATAACTCGGTCGGTCGATCACGTACGAGTATTCGCTCTCCGGTCACCAGGCCGTGCTCACGAAGCAGGTCGCGGGCATCTGTGTTGATGACGACTTGATCGATGATGTCCACCGAGAGGAGCGCATCTACGATCCAGCGGAACAGTGGCTTGCCGCAAAAGGTCCTAAAGTTCTTCCCCGGGACCCGTTCCGAATGCGCTTTCATTGGTACGAGAGCGACGACCTGATGCATTCACAACCTCAACTTGCGTTCTAGTTTTGGAAAACCGGCCCTTGAGCCGCTGAATCTGTCCCAACTCACGCGGATAATAGAATCGCGTGAGCATCTCTTCAGTAAGAACCGACCGGGAACTCAGTCCGGTGTAAGTCCCCCAATACTGCATCGTCCTGAACATCACGACCTCCCACCCGTATCGCCAAAACCGACCAGCCTTAACAGCTCGCACTTGGTCGTTCAGGATATTCTGGCACAGGAGCTTCACGAACACCCAGAAACTCATGTGCGAGTCCGGGAAGATGCGCTTAAGTGCCACAGCTTCCCGGCGGTAGCGGTTGAGTATCCGAGAAGGTGCTTCGTGATGGATATGGGTGATCACGGCCTCGGCGTTATACGCCAGGAGAAATCCGTTCTCGGTCGCCCATTTACCCCAAGCGAGATCCTCCAGGCCTGAAAGAGTCTCGTCGTAGGCATGGCGCCGCCATAACTCAGTCCGGATCGCAGAGTTGGCATTATTGCAAAAAGGCGATGCCTGCTCTGCATTCGACTCAGGCGGAAACTGCTTCGCGAGGACTTCGTGTTCCGAGAAGCGGGAGGACGTGTGGCCGATTTGGCGTCCATATACCTTGGCGACATCAGGATCTTCAAATGACCTCAGCATCTGTAACAGCCAATCGTTCCGCTCGGGGACGACATGGGCGCTAGCGATGACGATGAACTCGGCGGTCGCTGCTGCACATCCAAGATTCAAGGAGCGACCGAAGGTGAAGTCCTCTTTCTCAATGTGAAGCACTCTAGCACCCGAGGCTTCAGCGATGCGAACGGAGTCATCGGTAGACCCCGAGTCGACCACTATCACCTCGGGGCGCACACCCTCTTGCACCGCCACAGCCTGGAGTAGGTTGCCGAGGTGCTCCTCCTCATTGAAGCAACGAATCACGACGCTTACACTGTGCACGAGTGCCGCCCTCCGCATATCCTCAAGAGATATCGATGCTCACAGAATAGGACCGAGACGCGCCGGGCGAGAGAACGGCGCAGGTGCCAGCCCGCTTTGCGGCCGCCAGGTCCTTAGGAATATTGGTACACGGCTCTAGTACAACGGTGTAGTGGTCGCGCCACCCACCCAGCGCCATGAAAAGCCAACAATGCGGAAAGTCGTCGAGGCTATAGCGCATGACGAACTGGCGGCCCTCCGATGGACGTCGAAGGCCACACCAACCCGCCGGAAGACCGCTCACGTACACGAACTCTTGGCCGTCTGCACTCCGCTCAGGCACAATACTCAAGTCGGTCGGTTCGTCGCCCACTCCCGCGACGATCGGCCACTCGGCGCCGTCCGGCGCTCCCATAAGGCGACTAAACTCTGCTGAGACCCGAGTCACATTCCCCCCGGGGAGTAAGAGCTCGTCCCCCCCGGCAACCCGCATGGCAGCATGGAGTTTAAAGAGATAGTGAAGGGGCTGATCCCCCAGGTTAGAAATCCCGTAGGCAATGGACACACGGGCCGAATCTGGCTCTATACTTATCCGCTTCTCGAAGCGCGCCGGCACCGAGCGACAATGCAGAACCATATCAACGCTCAGGTCGTCCTGGTCGCGCACTTCGAGTTGTGAATTCCACAGCTCACCGTGGTCGGGAAGTGCGCGACCTTCGAACATACCAGGAGCATCACTGGGGAAGAGCTCTTCAAAACCACCAGCCCACAAATCGTCGTAGTCTGTACCGGTGGGCGAAGCCTGCGCACCTGCATCACTCGACGCATAAATCCAGTCCTTGGCGTCGTCCGGCGTGCGTATCGAGTCGATCCGCCCTCCATGGGTCGGATCGACCATAACCCTGATGTGGGGGTTCTCGATCGTGATCATGTCAGGAGTAGGCAGAAGAGGTGGCACATCACCGTCCATGGCATTTGTTGTACTTCTTCCCAGACCCGCACGGGCAGGCGTCATTCCCGCCAGGCCCCTGATCGACCTGCACCGGTTTCTTCTCGACCGCGCCTCCTCGATTAGTCCCCAATCGCCGCGGATCCGGCCCGAACGCTGGGGCAGCCCCACCCGCACGAGTGTACCAGCCGCCGAACTTCCCCATGAACCAAGAGATGGCCCAGCAGGCGAGTACAACCGCGGTAATGTCGACAATAACTTGGGTGCTCCACAGTCGCGACAACGGAAAGACCCGCAAAACGCCAAACGCCGTGAACACCAGGCAGACGAGTGGCGAAACCATCACGAGGAAGTTGCCCTCGAAGAGGTCCAGTTCAAGCATCGACGTGGCGACAAACGCACCGACGGACGACAGCGAGAAGACGAAGAGCGAGAAACCGAAGAGCGCGTTAGCAATGAAGAGGCCGTCCTTGTCGGTTTTGCCTCCGCGACCGATCCACGCGGCACCGGTTCCGAAGGTCGGAATGAGGACCGCCGCCGCGAGCACGATCAGCGCGTGGCTGTCTGCCCAAAGATACGGCTGTGTGATGGCCTCGTAGAGCGTCAAGCCGTGCCGTCCAAGAACCGAGCCCTGAACTCGTCGGTGGGCATGCGACACGAATCCGATGAGCGGTGCCGGTAGGCATTGAACTAGGGGCTGCTACGAGCGGGAGGAAACGCGCACGTCGCGAGAACTCTTTGAGAGTACACGCGGATGCGGCGAATTCAACCGCGCGACTGCGCTAAAGCTAGGTCAGCTCGCTCAGGCATTCCGCCAGACCGCGTCGCTTGAAGTCCTTGATGCGCGAGGTCGGGCTGCAGTTGATCACCTCGACGCCGGCCTCCTTCGCAAGCTCGGCGACCTGGGTCCATCCACTGATGTGGGAACTTGCAGCCCGCGGCGTGCTGTAGATATCGCCGACACGTTGGTAGTCGTCGCAGAAGTAATTCGGGTTGGTCTTCACGTCTCGGCTGATGATCAGCCGGCGGAACTCCTCCGGCAAATGACCGTCATCGGGATGGTCTTCGGCCTCCGGAATCCTCTCTACGTAGTCGGCATCCGCGCCGATCATCAGGATGCGCTTGATGCCTTTGTCGATCAGAACTTGGCTCAGGCGGACGCCGGTCGGGCCGTGCTTGATCGGCAGCAGGTTGGGCGCCTCAGGCAACTCGATGGACACGGTCCGTCGGAGCTTCTCGAGTCCAAGTTCCTCTTCGAACTTCGGATCCCTTTTTGCCCTCTTGATGTTCTCGAGAATCTCAGGGGTGTAGCGGACGCACAGCTGGTTCACGCGAGGCGCTGCGTAGAATGTGGTCTCCGGGTGACGGGCCACCAGATCGCGGAGTTCCTCTACCTTATTCTCCAGCGTCTTCACGTCGCAGAACCCGTACATCGACGGGAACCAGCCGATCTGCTCGTAGTAGCGGTAGGCGAAGTTCATGCCGACGGTGACGAGTTCCGGGGGCAGTCGGAGAGGGTCGTAGTCGATCAGCTCCTTGGTGGAACGACCGTTGGCGATCAACAAAGCTGTGAGCACTGGCTCGCTCACGAACCCACCTTTACGCTGCGGTCGTATCCGAACTTGTCGACGAGGTGGCCGTAGCGCTCATCGAACGCTTCGAACGCCCGGCTCCCGGGTGGCATGTGGTTCGGCCAATCGCCGGAAACCCCCTTTCGGTAATGGTTCTTCTCGTCTTCGTCGCCACGGGTCCGTCCGCCACTGAGTTTCTTGAACGAGCACTTGGCGATGATCTTGCGAAGGCGGTCCTCAGGGATCGGGATTCCGAGGTGTTCGACGATGCGAGAGAAGGTCCCGAAGTCGTCGACGAGGAGCTCCTCGTACTTGACCTCCAACACGTTGGGGTACGCCTCGGGCTCCCAATCGTCCATCTGGCGGAAGGCGTCGTCGTCCTCCAGCAGCCGGATTAGACCATCCTCAAGATTGTTCTCGTTGAGGTACTCACGCAGCTCGACCTGCGTTTGGTTGTGAATCCCGTGGGAGTAACGGCGGCTGAAGTAATTGGAGACGAAGGCGTCTCTGGGGTCGCGGATCAGGTGGAAACCGCGCACGTTCTTCGGCACGGTCCGCAGGTCCTTGGCCCTGCTGTTCACGAAGAGGAACAAGGTCCGGTCGTGGAGGTCGACCGGGACGTCTTCCGGCTGCTTGCCGCCGATGACCTTGTAGTTGCTGCCCAACTTTCGAGCGACCGGTTTCAGGAACTTCCGCATCCAGTGCGTCGCGCACTTGTGGTGGCCGAAATAGTAGAGGTCGTCCTCGCCGTGAGAGCTCGACAACCCGAAAGCCGCCTTAGCCAGAGCGAAGTCGACCTCCCGATCGATCTCGAACGCTTCGAAGCGATCAATGGGAAAGATCAACGGCCGGCTGCCGACGCGACACTGGTGCGCCTCAAGGGACCCACGGGTGAAGGCGTAGATGCAGCCGTTCTCTTCGTAATGCTTCGGCAAGTCCTTGTTTCGCCCGGTGATCGCCGGGTTGTGATTCATCGGACGTGTCGTCTCGTCCCAAATGCGAACCTGCCGAGCGGTCGCCGAGAAGAGGCTGTCATGTATCGGCTGCGCGTCGAGGAACGCCCCCACCGCCCGGGTGACCGTCGCTGCATCCAGGAGCGGGTTCGTCGCCAGGGTGGTGACGTAGAAATCCGCCTCGACCTGGGCCACGTCGTGCAGCAAGATCTCGGTCAACGAGACCAACGGGCCGCAGAGCGCTTCGGGACGGTCGATGAGGATCGCGTCCGGATGAGTCCTGGCTACGATCTCTCGAATCGCTGGACTGTCGGTGTTCACGGCGATTTTATCGATCAGCGGACACGCCGCGACAGTGTCGAGGATGTACTCGCAGAGCGGCTTTCCGAGGAACTGCCGGTGGTTCTTACCTGGGACGCTGGCGCTCTCGTGACGCATGGGCACGAGCGCCGCAACTGTTGGTTTCATGGTTTTCCTTCGATGGAATCCCCGCCGCTACGCGGTCGAGGCGAGGCGTATTGGAGCGGTGGGAGAGGGGCTAGGGGTAAGCCCCTCGCAACCGTCCAAGAACTGAGAGAGCGAAGCGATTTCAGGTATCCGACGACTTACCATCGCTAGTCCGCCGCTGACCCTTTGGGCGGCCAGGAGCATGATCCGAAGGCCTATAACGTAACCGATCGGATCGGCCCACGATCGATCCGTGACTGCGATGAGAGGCACAAAGAACGACAGCACCGCCGCGATGCAGACCACGCCGAACACGCCGTTGATCAGCTTCACCCGCTGCATCACCAAGCGTAGCTCGAAGAAGAGCGCGACCGCGTCACGGTGCCCGTCGGCCTCAAGGCAACGGTTCGCATAGGCGATCGCTCCTTCCGTCGGCGCGTCACTCGAAGCGACAGCGCCGAATGCATCGACGATGTCTCCCACAGCCTCCGAGTTGACCTCCAGATACCGTCGTCGGCTGTCGGCGACGCGGCCGTACGCCGCCGAGAGCGCCAGCAAATACGGTACGGAGAGCGGCAGCAGTAGCGCCGACAAAAGGGGGTCAACGAAGACGAGAAACGCGCCGGTGATGAGCACGATTCCGAACGGTAGCAGCGTCTGCAGAAGCGACCATAGACCGAGGGCCGTCATCGGCGCGCCCTTCGACACCAATCGGCGAATCCACTTGTCCGAAGGACCCTCCACCATTGCGCGCCAGCCGTCTCCCTTTGCCCCAGCAACCACGTCCAGCAGCCTGCCGCGGAGGTCGCGCAGTAGCGCCCCGGCGACACCAGCGCTCTTGGTACGGGCGACGTAATCACAGGCCGCGCTGAACCCACCGAGCACTGCGAGACCCGCGCATGCACCGATGATGGGCACCGCGCCACCGGCGAGTGAGACCTCTAGGCGCCCCAGCGCGAGCGGGGTTCCCGACTCGAGGGCCTGGAGCAATTGAAAGAAGCCGCCCAGCGCCGCCGCCCAACCGAAGAGGCTCACCAAGTCGAGCACCACGATCCGCGCCAGCTGAGGCCTGAACTGCGCCGCCGCCCTGATCACCCAACGAACCGTTCCGCTGAGCTCGCGCACCTGCCCCGACATCGCCGCAACGAAGCTCTGCCGCCGGTCGTCGGACCCCGACAACCGCTCCTCATCAGGCGTTGTGCTCAACGGTGTCTCAATCGGTATCTCAGAATGGTGTCTCAACGGTGCTGGTGTAGGAATGGGCTAAGCCGCTGGCGGCGCGCGGTCGATCTTCTGCAGTCCTGGACCCTCGATCCTACGCCACGCCGCGGCTAACGCATAGATGTGATGCGGGGATGACGGGTGAACAAAAACGACTGCCTGAGCTATGATGCAAAGAACAAGCGGGTCCCGTCAGTGCCTCGATGAACGACTTCTCGATCGAATCTTCCGAATGCACCCCATAGATCGGACGACAGCGCTTGGCTCCGTAGCGGCTGCGATTATGTCTTCGACCCCGGGACTCGCTCAGGCAACCCAGGAGGTTCCACTTCCGGTACGGGTCGAGGCTCTGGCGCGCCCGACTGTCGAGCTCGCTGACTCGCTCTTCGATGCACTCGACGCACGATCGGCGCTCAACCTTTTATGGATCCCCAAGGAGACTTCCTCCTCGACCCCGACCCCGGCCTTCGATCCTACCCAGGCCGAGCCGGTCCCAGAGTTGATATTCGACCCGCCGCTGCCCGCCGACTTC